>NZ_PDYX01000070.1:0-489 GCF_002743265.1 Sporosarcina sp. P29
GAGCCCGTTCCGCTGGACAGCGTTACGCTTGCGGGGCTCAATCCCAACCGTTTGTGGGTACGGAAGCTACTGAAAGGAAAAAGGGTGAAGTAACGTGCGGGCCGATGTCCTCCCTCTCCCACCGGGAGAGGGAGGAAAATGACTACCTGGCTTTTGCCTGCTGGAACAGGGTGTCCCACATACCCAGCACTAATGACTGGTCACGCGGAGAGAGTTCCCCTGCCTGGATCGCTTTCTCCAGGCTGCGGCTCACTTCATCATGAATGGCCTCGGCAGAGTGATCGTCCCCTGCTTCCAGCTCAGCGACAGCCAGCGTCAGGTGACCACGCAGATAACCGCTGGCGAACAGCTCATCATCACTGGCGTGTTCCACCATGTCATCAATTAACGCCAGAATGCGTGATTCAAATTCTGCGATCATCTTCTTTCCTCTGTTAAAGATCTTCCGGCCAAGGGAAGCATTCCGCCGTGATCTCCGGCGTGTGGTAA
>NZ_PDYX01000071.1:0-481 GCF_002743265.1 Sporosarcina sp. P29
GCGATCCGCTACCGTGGGATGCTGCGCATCATTGGGACATTTATCGGTTGTTTCGCCGCACTGACCATCATCATATTGATGATCCGCACGCCGCTGCTGATGCTGATGGTGTGCTGTATCTGGGCGGGCTTCTGCACCTGGCTCTCGTCGCTGGTGAAAGTGGAGAACTCCTACGCCTGGGGGCTGGCCGGTTATACCGCGCTGATTATTATCATCACCATTCAAAGCGAACCGCTGCTTGCCCCACAGTTTGCCGTAGAGCGCTGCAGTGAGATTGTCATCGGTATTGTCAGTGCGATTGTCGCTGACCTGCTTTTCTCTCCTCGCTCCATTAAGCAGGAAGTGGATCGTGAACTGGATGCGCTGATTGTTGCCCAGTATCAGTTGATGCAGCTCTGTATTAAGCATGGTGACAGCGAAGAGGTGGATAAAGCCTGGAGCGCTCTGGTGCGCCGCACCACGGCGCTGGAAGGGATGCGCA
>NZ_PDYX01000072.1:0-474 GCF_002743265.1 Sporosarcina sp. P29
CCTCGGTGACAGGAATGGCAATCAGCGGTCCTACCAGCTTTTGCGGCCCGCTGGTGCTTTGGCGAAGCGAGTGTTCAACATCGTTACGGTAGCTCTCACGCTCCGAAATCAGGTTACTGACCATAAAGAGCGGGACTAACAACAGCAGAATGCACCCCAGCAGGGTGCTTACTTTCCAGAACAGGGGGGATTTCATCATTACGTCTCCTTTGTGATGAGGAGAGCGTACCGGGGCTATGTGGGGCCAGTTTGAAGTTATGTGAAGTGACGGTGAAGTGTCAGCGTGGCTTTCACGCCGCCTTCTGGTTGGTTATGCAGAGCAATGTCCCCCTGATGCAGACGCGCCACCTCCTGCACGAATGCCAGACCCAGCCCGCTGCTTTTCAACCCGTTCTCGCGGGGGAGCGAGTAAAAACGTTCAAAAATACGCGCCATGGCATAGTCCGGGATCCCGCTTCCGCTGTCGCTTACGGT
>NZ_PDYX01000073.1:0-473 GCF_002743265.1 Sporosarcina sp. P29
GTTTTAATTAAATTCAGCGCATCAAAACAATTTTGCGACATAGCGTATTCCTGTACATCGGCACCATGTGCCTGAGGATCATGACAGAATTAACGGGAGTGGACTCCTTTGAAACATACTCTACTTAACCCGGTCAGGCATGATTTTTTTGTGAAATATATACGGGTTCCGCGTGAATTTTACCAATGGGTATAATTTGTTTGTCTGAGTTTTTTTGCAGCAGCAGCCAGGGAACCTGTTCGGCAGGTAAAGGACGGGAGAAAAGGAACCCCTGCAGGTAATCACAGCCGAGGTCCGTCAGCACCACCTGTTGTTCTTCCGTCTCGATCCCTTCCGCAACCACATTCATTTCCATGGTCCGGGCGATATTGATAATGGTTTCCACCAGCTTGCGGCTTTTTTCATTTACCAGCATCGAGTGCACAAAGCTTTTGTCGATTTTTAACTCTTTAGCGGGCAGAACACTCAACATC
>NZ_PDYX01000074.1:0-468 GCF_002743265.1 Sporosarcina sp. P29
GTCAGCAGTTACAGCAGGCCCGGTTACTGGCTACAACGGGTCATACTCAGGAGGCCATTGCGGCCTATGACAAGCTTTTTGACGGTAATCCGCCGGGCGGTGACGTGGCGACGGAATACTGGAATGTTGTGGCGAAAGATCCTGCCCGCCGTAGCGTCGCCATTAACCAGCTGAAGAAAATTAACGCCAGCAGCCCGGGCAATACGCAGCTGCAGGGCACGCTGGCCCAGCTCCTGTTCCAGACCGGTCGTCGTGATGAAGGGTTTGCGGTGTTGCAGGAGATGGCCAAATCCAGCAATGGCCGCAGCCAGGCATCTGATATGTGGTATGAGCAGATCAAAGATCAGCCTGTCAGTAACGCCAGCGTCAGCGCGCTGCAAAAATACCTGAGCGTCTTCAGCGACGGCGACAGCGTAGCGGCGGCACGTACCCAACTTGATACGCAGCAAAAACAGCTCGCCGACCCAA
>NZ_PDYX01000075.1:0-467 GCF_002743265.1 Sporosarcina sp. P29
ACCATCACCGAAGGTATCCCGACGCTGGATATGCTGACCGTGAAAGTGAAGCTGGATGAAGCGGGCGTGCGCATGATCGGCCCGAACTGCCCGGGCGTTATCACCCCAGGCGAATGCAAAATCGGCATCATGCCGGGTCACATTCACAAACCGGGTAAAGTGGGTATCGTCTCCCGTTCCGGTACGCTGACCTATGAAGCGGTTAAGCAGACTACCGACTACGGTTTCGGCCAGTCCACCTGTGTGGGCATCGGTGGTGACCCCATCCCAGGTTCTAACTTCATTGATATCCTGAAAATGTTCCAGCAAGATCCGCAGACCGAAGCGATCGTGATGATCGGTGAGATCGGCGGTAGCGCAGAAGAAGAAGCGGCTGCGTATATCAAAGAACATGTGACCAAGCCGGTTGTCGGTTATATCGCAGGTGTGACAGCGCCGAAAGGTAAGCGTATGGGTCACGCAGGCGC
>NZ_PDYX01000076.1:0-461 GCF_002743265.1 Sporosarcina sp. P29
AATGATATTTTAAGCAGATTACGCTATGCGCTGGATCTAAAGGATTCCGCAGTTGTAGAAATGTTTGCGTTAGGTGGACTGCAGACAAACAGAGCGGAAGTAAAAGAGATGCTGACAAAAACGAATGAAGATAGTACAGATGAAATGCAGATGAATGAATATGCAAAGGAAATCGACAACATGACGTTGGAGTCATTTCTAAATGGCTTGATCAGCTCCAAAAGAGGAGTACCAGAAAATACCGGCAATGCTCCGCAACCATTTCTAATGTCAGAAGAAGGCCATCGTAATGTCAATAATATTTTGCTGAAAAAAGTCAAAATCGCATTATCTCTTACAAGTGAAGATATGCTAGAGATTTTAGAAAATGCAGGTGTTACGATTTCTAAAAATGAATTGAGTGCTGTTCTTCGTAAAGAAGGCCACCGAAATTATAAACCGTGTGGCGATCGATACGCTCG
>NZ_PDYX01000077.1:0-458 GCF_002743265.1 Sporosarcina sp. P29
TAACATCAGGCCTTCAATCTTTGTCAGGAATTAATGATGCAAGCGCTTCATCTTGAAATTAAAAATCTCATCATCACCACGCTGAATCTGGACGAGCTCACCGCCGAGGATATCGATACCGATGCTGCGCTGTTTGGTGATGGACTGGGTCTCGACTCTATCGACGCCCTGGAACTTGGCCTGGCCGTGAAAAACCAGTATGGCGTGGTGCTGTCTGCCGAAAGCGAAGAGATGCGTCAGCACTTCTTTTCCGTCGCCACGCTGGCTTCTTTTATCAACGCTCAACGCGCCTGAGATGTGATCCGTTATGACTGAACAAGAAACCATTTATCAGGAAGTCTGCGAACTCCTGGCTACGCTGTTTGAACTCGACCCACAGGAAATCACGCCTGAGGCTCGCCTGTACGAAGATCTGGATCTGGACAGTATCGATGCAGTGGACATGATTGTTCACCTGC
>NZ_PDYX01000078.1:0-455 GCF_002743265.1 Sporosarcina sp. P29
GCGGGGTCGTTTAAAGGGCTGTGGCGTAACCGCAAAGCTTTCCTGATGGTTCTCGGGTTCACCGCGGGCGGTTCTCTCAGCTTTTACACCTTCACCACCTACATGCAAAAATATCTGGTGAACACCACGGGCATGCACGCCAACGTCGCCAGCGCTATCATGACCGCCGCGTTGTTCGTCTTTATGCTGATTCAGCCACTTATTGGCGCGCTCTCCGATAAAATAGGGCGTCGAACATCAATGCTGATCTTTGGCGGCATGTCCGCGTTATGTACTGTTCCCATTTTAACTGCGCTTCAGCACGTTTCCTCACCGTATGCCGCCTTTGGTCTGGTCATGCTGGCGATGGTCATTGTCAGTTTTTACACATCGATCAGTGGGATCCTGAAGGCTGAGATGTTCCCGGCACAGGTACGCGCTTTGGGGGTAGGGCTTTCTTATGCGGTCGCCAATGC
>NZ_PDYX01000079.1:0-452 GCF_002743265.1 Sporosarcina sp. P29
CCGTCTGGGCGCGCACTTCAAGGCGACCGACCTGGTAATGAGGCTGACCATCGCCGAGCAGCAGCAGGTTGAAATTGCCCGCGCGCTGCACCGCAACAGCCGCATTCTGGTGATGGATGAACCCACCGCCGCCCTCTCCTCACGTGAAACCCATCGCCTGTTCGAGCTGATACTGCGCCTGCGAGAGGAAGGAATGGCGATTATCTATATCAGCCACCGCATGGCGGAAGTGTATGAACTCTCCGATCGCGTCAGCGTTCTGCGTGACGGGCAGTACGTCGGTAGCCTGACGCGCGACAAACTGAACGCCTTTGAGCTGGTGAAGATGATGGTCGGCCGTCCGCTAAGCGATCTGTTTAACAAAGAGCGCGATATCCCGCTCGGCAGCCCGCGTCTTAACGTGCATCACCTTACCGACGGCAAGAAAGTGCTCCCCTGCAGTCTGCAGGTGC
>NZ_PDYX01000009.1:0-123014 GCF_002743265.1 Sporosarcina sp. P29
AGATCCGATGTCATTGGAAAACAGATCACTAAAAACGTTGTATAGTGAAGGGCTTTATGATGACAATGAAAAAAAGTGGCAAGAAGCCTTTCCATTAAAAGAGCAGTTTGAAAAGAAGAAACAGGTAGTAGAACAACAATGAATATGAAGCATTACGAGGGATATACATCGTTTAGCTACCTCAAGGGAAACAAGGACTATAAACAGTATAATTTGGCAACGGAATTAGATCGTATTCCCGCTTATTCTCTTCATCTAACAGTAGAGGAAGAGAATAAGCTAAATGAAATCATGAATGAGAAGCCAATAGTTTCACTAAGAGATCATGGATTTATAGTTCCTGAAAAATATGAAGATATTTTACCTTACTGTGGGGAGTTGCATACATTTTTCCATTATGAGGGAATTGCGAAATCGGGAATTGATATCATTTTTGAAAATTTTATGGATGGTATTTCAACCATTACTTCGAAAAATGGTTTGAAGTGGGATGATGTCATTTATCTACTAGGTATGAGATATGCAGACATTCAACGCCAAAGTACAGTTTTCATTGCACGGACCTACAATGATTTAACGAAAGCGAAGCAATTGAAACAAACGGCACTCTTACCTTCTTTAGAGGCAGCAAGCATCTTAGAGAATGAGCTAGATCGTGTGGATATTCTCTATGGCTTTGGTATTCGATGTATGGGCATCACTTATAACGAGGCAAATACACTCGGTTCGGGACTTATTGAGCAACGTGATGGTGGATTAACTAACTTTGGACGTCGTGTTGTTGAGCGAATGAATACATTAGGTATGATAATCGATATATCACATTGCGGTGACCAAACAAGTCTTGATGTAATTGCAGAAAGTCGAGACCCTGTTTTTATGACTCATGCGGGGGCACGTGCATTATGGAATACGCCAAGGATGAAACCAGACAATGTGTTACAAGCGTGTGCTGAAAAAGGTGGCATCATCGGGGTCTGTGCTGCACCAAACACAACGTTAACAAGGCGTTCACCCAAACATTCCATACAATCAGTAATGGAACACTTTGAGTATCTTGTCGATTTAGTCGGGATAAATCATGTTGGTTTTGGCCCAGATACGTTCTTTGGAGATCATGTTGCCTTACAACATGCATTTGACGATATCTTGGGGATTTCAGCCTCGCATAGCGGAGAGGAATTTAAAGAATCACTTTATGTTGAAGGTCTTGAAAATCCGGTTGAAGCTGTAAGGAATATGATTAGTTGGATGATAAAACAGAATTATTCAATTGAAGATATCACCAAAGCTTCAGGTCAAAATGCTATGAAAGTCATGAAGAAAATACTAGTTTAAAGTAACGTAATAATACTTCAAATGTGATTAGCAATACGTAATTCTTTAATGATTAAATCAAGATAGGGGGTAAAGTTACTGTGCAAAAAAATGCGGTAAATCAAGTGGTCGTCGTAACGGGTGCTGCCCAAGGGTTAGGTCTTGCCATTGCCAAAAATTTCTTATCCGAAGGGAAGCGCGTTGTTTTTATTGATATAAATGCAAAATTATTAAATGAAGTGAAGAAAATGAATCTAGTAAAACAGTCTGGATCTTCTAAAATGATGTTTCTTACTGTTGATGTATCAAATGTTAGCGCAATAAAAGAAAGTGTACAAACGATAATGGAGCATTGGGGTAGAATTGATGTATTAATAAACAACGCAGGTGTTCGGAAAGAAACTTCTGTTGAAAAAATAACAGAGGATGAATGGAATTTAATATTGTCAGTGAATCTTGGGGGGACATTTTTCTACTCTCAAGCTGTACTAGACACAATGAAACAACAAAAGAGTGGTCGTATTATTAACATTTCATCTTTTGGGGGACAAGCAGGTCCGCTTTCATCGGGAGCACACTATTGCGCTTCAAAAGCAGGTCAAATTATGCTTACTAAATCATTTGCTAGATCATTGGCTGGTCAAGGTATCACAGTTAATGCAGTTGCACCGGCAGCTATTCAGACTCCTGAAATGGATAATATTGATCCATGTAAATTAGAGAAAATGAAAGAGAGTATACCAGTCCAAAGATTTGGTAAAGCAGAGGAAGTTGCCAACATGGTTTCATACCTTGCATCAGATGCTGCTGGTTATATTACGGGTTCTACGTTCGATATTAATGGCGGTTTATTAATGAGATAAGATAAGCATGTTTATACACTAAAAGGAGCTGGAGAGATTGAAAAAAATTGTACACGGAGCACCACAAATACCTAATCCACTACGAGTCTTCATTACGTTTGAATCAACTGGATGGTTCGATACAACACAGGAACAAAAGGAACAAGAACTTTTACCCATACTAAAATCTATTATAAAAGAATGGGAAAGTAATGGATCGGAATTGTTAGGGACATTTGATCGTGATATTTTAACGGCTGGACATGCTGGACCAAACCATTGGCATGCATGCTTCCTATATAATGTGCCTGATTTGCAAACGGTAACAAATATGACGCATTCATTTCGCAATGCAGGCATAGATCGATATTTCCGCCTTGAGGCATCTATTGGTCGACCATTTTTCTTAGTAGAAAATCAATAAGAATAAATAAAAAAAGTAGGTTTAATTTTTTTAGTACTACTTAAAAGGGGAGTGGAAGAATGAGAAGGTTACTTATTTCGATGTCTTTATTTCTGTCGATTATGACTTTGACTGCATGTGGTGGAAATGAAGGGAAAGCAGATACGAAAAATGATGAGGAGATCATTAAACTGAGTTATGCCTTTTTTGCACCACCTAACACATTTCCAGCTGTTCAAATGGAAGAGTGGAAAAAACGTCTCGAGGATAGAACAGATGGAAAAGTCCAAGTTGATCTATTTTCTGGTGGAACCCTATTGGAAGCCAATAACATGTATGACGGGGTAGAAAATGGTACAGCTGATATAGGGTTAACTTCAACATCGTATGAACCAGGCAGATTTCCACTTTTATCAATATCAGATATGCCATCTGGTTATAAAAATGCAACTGTTGCCAGTAAAGTCACTGCTGAACTGGTTAATAATTATCCGCCAGAGGCACTTGATAACTTTAAAATCATCACTACGTTTGCTACTGAACCAGCATATATACAAAGTAAAAAGCCTATAAAGTCTTTACATGACTTAAAAGGAAAACAGTTACGTATTGCTGGTGCTCTTGCACCAATTATGTCGGAACTTGGAGCTGCACCTGTAGGAATGTCCCAAGCGGAAGTACCAGAAGCATTGCAAACAGGAATTGTTGAAGGTTATGTGTCTTCCAGAGAGATACTTAAAGATTCTAAATTGGCGGAGATAGTTGAATATGTTACAGACTATCCATTAGCACTAAATACATTTATTGCTGTCATGAATAAAAATAAGTGGGATTCACTTCCGAAAGACATTCAAGCTGTAATTGAAGAACTGAATACTGAAATGACAGAATTTACTGGAGATTACTTAGATAATCATGTTCGTGAATCTTTGGAATGGAGTATAGATTCTGAGGGGTTGGAGGTTGTTGAATTAGCAGAAGAAGAAAAAAAGAATTGGGATAAAAAGCTTGGCGATATGCAAAAAGAAGTGGTTGAAGAAGTACAGAAAGAAGGTCTACCAGCAGAAAAGTACTTGGATGAGATGGAAGGGTTAATCGAGAAATACAATAACGCTGATTGAGTTATTCCTTAGATATGGAGGTTCAAGAATGAGAAACGAGCAAATAATAGAATTCGATATTGAAAGCGCTTCATTCCCAAGAGACATTCCTCAAGAAAAAGTAGTTAATACATCAAACTTGTTCATTAAGACTACTGATTATTTAAACCGATTTCTAGCTGTTGTTGCTGGGATCGCTTTAATATCGATGATGTTATTAATTGTATTTAATTCTATTAAGCGTATGTACTCGGATCCAATTGCAGGAACAGTCGAGATTGTCAGTTGGCTTGGAGCAATAACAGGTATTTTTGCTTTAGGTTATACGCAATTAAATAAAGGACATGTTTATATTGACATGCTGTTGGATAAGTTTCCATTTATTTTACAGAAGGTAATTCATACCTTTATGAATGTTATAAGTACTTCCTTCTTTCTAGTGGCGGCTTGGCAACTTTTACTTTTTGGTATCAACCTAAGAGGCAACGGTGTTGTATCCCAAACAATACAATTTTCATTTTATCCAATTGTAATCTTAAGTTCTATTGGATTCATAGGATTAGTCTTAGCAATTGTGAAGGAAACAATTTTGTTATGGAAGGAGGCATCCTGAAATGGATATGAATCTATTAGCGATACTGGGAATCCTGACATTGTTCATATTTATGTTTTTACGGATGCCAATAAGTTTTACAATGTTTATTGTTGGCTTTATAGGACTGATAGTAGCTGTCTCATCTAAGGCGGCATTTAATGTTTTAAGCGCTGATTTATGGAATCAGTTTTCTAGTTACTCACTAAGTGTTATTCCGCTTTATATTTTAATGGGAGAGATTGTATTTAGAACAGGGATTACAGAGAAAATGTTTGAGTCGGCATATAAATGGGTTGGACATTTTCGTGGTGGAATGGCGAGTACAACTATTTTAGCAAGTGCAGGGTTTGCGTCTATCTGTGGATCCAATTCAGCAACGGCTGCAACAATGGGAACGATGGCTCTCCCAGAACTTGAAAAATATAAGTATGATAAGGCACTTAGTACTGGGAGTGTTGCAACGGGGGGAACACTTGGTATTATTATCCCGCCAAGTACAGTACTAATCGTTCTTGCCTTACAAATGGAGGTATCGGTCAGGGAGCTATTTGTAGCGAGTATAATCCCTGGAATTTTCTTAACAACACTCTTGATTGCAACAGTCGTCTACCTTTGTGCAAAGTCACCAACACTTGGACCAGCTGGTGAAAAGTCTAGCATGAAGGAAAGGCTCCTATCTTTGGTAGGTGTTATTCCTGTTGCAGGACTGTTTATCTTTGTTATCGGTGGTTTATTTTTCGGGTTTTTCACACCGACTGAATCGGGGGCATTCGGTGCATTCGGTGCAATTGTTATCTCCTTATTAATGGGTAAGATGACAAGAGGGAATTTTCTTGAAGCGATGGCGGGTACTCTACGATCATCTGCCATGGTATTAATGCTCGTAGTAGGAGCTATGGTGTTCGGGAGGTTTTTAACAGTTACAAGACTTCCATATACGGTAGCTGAATGGGTGACAAATCTTCCGGTTGCACCATTATTTGTGCTAATTGCTATTTTGGTTGTTTATGTCATTGGTGGCTCAATCATGGATGCACTAGGATTTTTAATTATCTCCATTCCAATTTTTTACCCAACCGTATTAGCACTTGGTTATGATCCAATCTGGTTTGCGGTTCTACTCTGTGTAGTGACTAGTATGGGAGCTATTACTCCACCAGTAGGCGTGAATGTCTTCGTAGTACAAGGACTAACCAAGGAGACACCAATCACAACCGTATTTAAGGGTGTATCATACTTTTTAGTAGCATATGTCGCATTTATAGCGCTATTAATTACGTTTCCACAAATCATATTATTTTTATTATAGTAGGGTTACTTCATCAATCTAAATAATTTCAATATGCTGTGAGTTAAATTACGAATATATATGAAATCAAACCTATTCAAGTTAGCATGTCATAGAAATTGCTAACTTGATGAAAGGAGGATTTTTAAGTGAATTTAAATGATTACTTAATTAATATTATTGGAATAGACAAATCAGAACTTTTATCTAGTGAACCTGCTTTTACCTTTATGCTTGAAAATCTTAAGGAGGATAATGATGAGTGAACTTTTATTTGAAACTATTGAATCAGTAAGTTCGTTGATTCAAAAGAGAAGAGTCTCTCCAGTAGAATTAACAAAATTAACACTCGCTCGGATTAATGAGTATGATCCTGCACTAACAGCTTTTATCACAGTGATGGAAGAGGAAGCGCTTACTCAAGCAAAAGTACTTGAAAACGAGCTGCAAAACGGTGACATTCGTGGACCTTTACATGGTATTCCCATTGCAGTAAAAGATTTGTTGCAAACAGAAGGGGTTCGTACTACAGGGGGGTCAAAAATCTTTCAAAATTGGATACCAGATGAAGATGCCACTGCCGTTCATAGAATGAAGGAAGCAGGGGCTATTATTATAGGTAAGGCAAATCTTCATGAATTTGCTATGGGGGCGACAACCGAAAATCCTCACTATGGAAATGCAAAAAATCCCTGGGATATAACAAAAATCCCTGGCGGTTCGAGTGGGGGTTCTGCTGTTGCAACAGCTACAGGGATGGCTTTTGGTTCTATTGGAACAGATACAGCAGGGTCCGTCCGGCTACCTGCAGCCATGTGTGGAACAGTCGGATTTAAACCTACTTATGGATTAGTAAGTCGGCATGGGGGCTTTCCATTTAGTTGGTCACTTGACCATGTAGGACCTATGGCAAGAACGGTAAAGGATACTGCCATTATGCTTGAGGCCATGAAAGGCTATGACTCTAAGGATGATTCTTCAGTTAAGAAAAATCATGTAATTTATTTCAAAGACTCATTAAAGAATTTGAAAGGGATTACACTAGGTTTCTATGAGCCGTATATGTTTTCGGGTATTGATTCAGATGTAAGGCATTTAATTGAACAAGCATTTGATCAATTAAAGTTCCTTGGAGCTGAAATAGTACCAATTGATTTACCTGGAATTAATGATGCACTGAATGGTTTGAAAACGATTGCTCAATCTGAAGTACTATCTTTCCATGATCCGTTGTTAAAAAGACATGGTGACTTGTACGGAAATGATTTGAAATACCGGTTTCAATTTGGCCAAAATATCTCAGCAACAGATTATATAAATGCTCAGCGCACGCGAAAGAGATTCGTGCAAAATACAATGAGACAAATGAGTGGAATAGATGGGCTAATCGGACCAACAAACGTCCAATCACCGTTTGAGATAGGTACGATGGTTCCTGAACAGGCAATAAGCAATATGTTTACACTTGGCAAAACACCACTTGCAAACATACTAGGTTTTCCAGCACTTTCTGTTGCTTGTGGATTCACAAAATCGCAACTTCCGGTTGGTCTTCAAATTATCGGAAAGCCATTTTCAGATAAAAGAGTACTTGAAATTGGGGACTGCTATGAACAATCACAGCAATGGGTACAGGCATTGAAAATGAATAGGAACTATATTAAGTAAAATTAAAAGAATTGAGATGAATTATGCTTGTTAAAAAGATAAAAGTGAAATATTGAATATTAATTGACTGTGATTACAAGATTTATTGCTTTGTTTTAGCGTAGAGAATTCATTGATAAACCTTCTTAAAACAGTATATATTTAGGAGTTTTTTCAATCTTAGTGTAGTGATTAGTAGTATGAATATGTGAAAATATCTAGCTTAATTAAACGTATTCATAGCGAGGAAATTGATGTAAAAAGGGGAAGATAAATTTGCTATTGACAATAAACAAGCTTTTAGATTCTATCATGAGTTTTATGGCCGTATTGGGTAGAATTGTAATAATAATTATTAGTTTGTTAATAATCATAGATATTGTTTCATTCAAATTTTTCAGCTACCAGTTCCCTTGGATATTAGAAGTTTCTGAGTATCTTTTAGTTCTATTAACATTGCTTGGTGTGGCCTGGTTATTGAAAGAGGATGGCCATATCAAATTAGATTTACTAATAAATAGACTGAGTGAAAAGAATAGAACGCGGATGGAAATATTGAATTCTTGCATTGGGGCAGTCATTTCTTTGGTTATTACGGTATATGGATTATTGGCAACGTGGAACTTATATATGAGAGATATAAAGACAGAGACTATTTTGGAAATACCCCGCTCTTTGCTCATTGTAGTAGTACCAGTAGGTTTTCTATTTGTATTCATACAATTCATCAGAAATCTCTTATCTGCAATAAATAAACTTAAATTTTGAACTGAGAAAAGATAGGAGGTAATTAGATGGAATGGTGGGGTGTTTTGGCACTTGTTTTTAGCAGTATGTTTGTTTTATTTATAATAGGATTACCAATTGCATTCTCATTTCTAACAATCAATATAGTGAGTGTAATAATATTATGGAACGGGGAAGCGGGTCTCAACCAATTAATTTTAAATATGTTTTCTTCAGTTTCCAAGTTTTCTTTGCTGCCTATTCCTATGTTTATTTTAATGGGAGAGATCATGTTTCGAACTGGGTTAGGCTTTAAAGTTTTTGATGCAGTTGGAAAATGGTTTGGAAATTTACCAGGTAGATTAAGTATTGTTGCAGTTGGCAGCGGCACCTTATTTTCAGTGCTTAGTGGTTCAAGTGTTGCAAGCACAGCTTTACTAGGATCATTATTAGTTCCAGAAATGCAGAAAAAGGGTTATAATCCCGCAATGACTGTTGGTCCGATTTTAGGGAGTGCGGGTCTTGCAACTATGATTCCACCAACGGCATTAGGTATATTACTTGCTTCACTTGCATCAATACCTGTGGGACATTTTTTATTTGCAATTGTAATACCTGGCCTATTATTGGCGATTATATTTGTATTATATATAATAATTCGATGTTATTTACAACCAGAGTTAGCTCCAGCTTATGACGTAGAGAAAGTAACTTTGTCTGAGAAGTTAATAGGAACGGCTAAATATATTTTACCGCTCGGCGTTATCGTCTTCTTACTATTAGGAGTTATTATACTTGGATTTGCCACACCAACCCAAAGTGCAGTTTTAGGAGCGTTGGGGACAATTGTATTATCTTATTTCTACGGTGGGTTAACTTGGGGGAAGTTTTGGGATTCCCTGACTGGAACATTAAGATCTAGTGTAATGATCTTTATGATTATTATTGGTTCTACTACTTTTAGTCAAATTCTGAGTTATACAGGCGTAACACAAGGTTTGGTACAGCTTGTTGGGAATTTAGAGCTTCATCCAATTATGATTTTAATAATTATTCAAATAGTACTGCTTACACTTGGTTGTTTTATGGAACCTTTATCGATAATGATGATGACCATTCCAGTACTTATGCCAATTGCAAATTCAATGGGTTTTGATCCCTTGTGGTTTGGGGCGATTATGCTTCTAAATATGCAAGTGGCTACGATTACACCGCCATTCGGAATGGATCTTTTTGCAATGAAAGCGGTTATTCCAAAGGGCTCCATATCGATGAAAGAGATTTACATAGCGGTTATTCCGTTTATCTTATTGAACTTAGCGATAATGGCATTAATGATTATGTTTCCGTCACTGACATTATGGTTACCGAGCTTTGTGAAATGATTACTATTATATAGATGTAGAATTGGAGGATTAAAATTATGAAAAGATTAAAAACACTTCGTGTGATTGTACCTGTTCTAGTGCTTATTCTTTTATCGGCTTGCTCTGGCAGCGATGAAAAGGAGAAAGGAAAAGATGGTAATTCGAAAGGAATGACATTAAATGCTGTAAGTTTTTTACCAAAAGATCATCCGTTGACTGCTACGCTTCATAATTGGATTGATACGGTAGAAGACGTGACAGATGGTAGAGTACAGGTGAATTGGCGTGGTGGTGCTGATGTAATCCCTATTGGTGAGCAGTTTGAGGCAATGAATTCCGGAGTAATGGACATTAACTTTACGTATATTGGACAATATCAATCACTTGCACCTGAAACACTTAGCATTGCTTTATCGCAATTGACACCATGGGAAGAAAGAGAAAATGGATTTTATGATCTAATGGATGAACGACATGGAAAACTGAATGTCAAATATATAGGCCGATGGTTAACAGGTTCGCCGAGGTTATGGCTAAATGAGCCTATCGATAGCGTTAACGATTTGAAGAACCTACCAATACGATCAGCTCCAAACTATATTCGTTTTTTTGAAAAGCTTGGAATTAATTCTTCAATGATTGACCCTTCAGAAGTTTATACATCTTTACAAACTGGCGTTGTTGATGGTTTTGTGTATGGAGGATTTAATGGACCTAGAAAAGATGGCTGGACTGATTCATCTAAGTACGTTTTAGATCACCCATTTTGGACGCAAAACTGTACAATCTTAATGAACGATGATAAATGGAATGAGATTTCGTCGGAAGATCGCGATGCAATTATTGTGGCGACAGCAAATTATGAAAAAGAAATGGTTGATTACTATGAACAACTAGACAAAGAGGAAATTGCTGAATTAGAAAAAGCTGGAGTTGAACTATTCAAATTACCTAAAGCGGAAGAAGAAAAGTTTCTAAGTTTAGCTTATGATACTGAATGGGAGTATTTAGGCAAAGAAGTACCGGAATTAGAAGAAGAATTGAGAGCGTTAACGATTAAAGAATAATAAATTCATACATGGATAAGTACAAAAGCATGGTCCTTGGAAAGAATTATTTATGCAAAATAACAACATCTGCCTAATCAATTAGAAATTAATTAGGCAGATGTTGTTTGAAGTAAAAAGTTAGGCTTGCAATATATCACAATTATTTGTGAGGTGTGTTTTCAATGAGTACTGAAAAATTGTGGACTAGAAATTTTTTCCTTATATCTATATTGAACTTCTTTTTTATTGTAACGTACTTTGCTTTACTTGTCACATTACCGACAGTTGCAATCTCTCATTATGGCTCGACAGGCACTGTAGCTGGTCTATTTACCACAATTTATATTGGTGCTGCTATTATTATTAGACCTTTTATGGGACCGTGGATTGAGAGGTATGGCAAACGATTCATGTTGATTTTATCTTTGTTGCTTTTTACAATTGCTTCTTTTCTATATAGCTTTTTCGACTCCATTCCCCCGCTTCTATTTGTACGCTTCATTCATGGTTTAGGGTTTGGAATGGCAACAACCATTACTGTAGCCATTGTAGCTGATATGGTGCCGGAATCTCGAAAAGGAGAAGGCATGGGCTACTTTATCTTGTCGGCTAATTTAGGAATGGTCATTGGACCATTTCTTGGTCTAACTATTTTGTCTACGTTTAATTTATATGTATTATTTTGGGGGAGTGCTTTTTGTTCTTTAATTTCTTTAGTATTCGGTTTGATGGCTCGTCTGCCAAAAGAAAGTCTTGTAAGACATTCAGCTGGTGAAAAGAAGGCACCACTATTTGAAAAGTCTGCTCTTCGAATTTCTATTACCGGCGCATTTTTTGGTACTGCTTATGCGTCTGTTCTTTCCTTTATGGCAATTTATGCGGTTGAACAAGGATTAGGAACAGAGTCTGGTTATTTTTTTGTGGTTTACGTAGTTGTACTTTTACTGACACGACCACTAACTAGTCGGTGGTTTGATCAATATGGAGCCAATGCGATTATTTTTCCATCGATTCTTTCATTTGCAATCGGTATGTTAGTGCTCGGTTTGTCTACTAACGCAACATTGTTTTTTATGGCTGCTGCTTTTATTGGAGGTGGCTGGGGTACATTATTCCCAAGTTTTCAAACAGTCGTTTTGCAAAACTCTGAACCAAAGCGACGTCCTGTAGCAATGGCTACTTTTCTCTCGATTTTTGATATAGGGATTAGTGGAGGATCATTGTTAGCAGGTGTATTGGTGGGGGTTATTAGCTTTAGTTCATTGTACATATTCTATTCTATTTATATCTTGTTCGGCCTTGTAGTTTATTATTGGGCGCAAAATAAAAAACAGTTTATATTGGAAAAAAGAATAATTCATTGAGTAATAATATTGCTTCACAACCGGTCGGTGGAAAGTGCACAGACATACATTTTAATTTAATGGTTATAATTTAAATCCTATTTAATTTTTATATTATGCATGTAATCTACTGTGTTAGAAATATGAATTGAAAATGATTAGATAAATGTAGTTAGATATCCTGAAAAAATGCACTTCATAACAACTTAAGCAGACATAGATTAGGTTGGATCTTTAACCAGTTTTTTAAAGACAATAATTTTTGTTATTGAAAAACAAAATAACCCCCAATCAAACTCCATATACTGTACCGTTAAGACCTTGGTCTGATACAAACTTCAGTCATATGATGGACTCAACTTTATTGAGTTGCGCTTATACTAGAGTAAAGGGGGTGCCGATATGCGAAAAATACTGATAGTCATTGTGGGGGTGGTACTGTTAAGTGTAGTTACCTTTTGGGTATATGACTGGATGAAAACAGACCGGGTCTCTGGTGAATTTTCAATCGAAAAGGATCACGCGAAGTCGCTGGATGTGGCTATCCGTTTTGGTGCCGGTAATCTTCTAATTGAGGGCGGGGCAACACAGTGGGTTGATGGGGATATTGATACGAACGTGAAAAAATGGTATCCATCCGTAATGTATAAACATAAAAGAGATATCGGATATGTAGAGATTCAGCAGAAAATGAAAGGTTTTTCAGCTTTGCGGAAGCATCGAAACGATTGGAATCTTCAACTGACAAATGAAATACCTGTAAGCCTCGATGTGGAAATGGGTGTATCCGATTCAGAACTTAGATTGGCAGGAATCCGTCTCAATCATGTATCAATAGATGCTGGTGTGGGGGATACGGTGATCTATCTAGGCGGCGAGTGGAAGGATAGCTTTGACGTGGACATCAACCTGGGAGTGGGCGATGCGAAGATTCATTTACCTAAAGAGACTGGAGTTAAATTATCTGTTTCAAAGGGGTTAGGTAGTGTAGGGACGAAAGGTTTAATTGCTAAAGGTAAAGGCACCTATGTAAATGAAGCTTACGGGCACTCGGATACTACTATTCATTTGAAAGTTGATGTCGGTGTAGGTGGTGTAGATTTCATACTTGTTGAGTAGCGGAAAGTATATATCCCGCCACTTAAACGTTTTACAATTGATTTGGTAAGGTTTAAAAAGAAACCTGCACAGATATAACGCTTAATCTGATTAGAGTTAGTACTTAATATGACTAATGAAACATTCTTGCTTAATACTAAGTATTGTTCTATAAAGAAATCTAGTGTAGAAGAAATGCGTGAAAGTATTGTCGTAATTGAAGACAACGCTATCGCGCTTTTTTACGTCCAGAGAACAACATAAACTAATCTTCTAGATAGGCGTAGTAACTATTGAAATGGTTTCGTCTACAAGTATGCAGTATAATTCAGTACATCACTATATGTATTAGGATAGTCATCTGCACATGTATAGGAGCGGAGGGGACGAGGATGGAAACACAGCCGAGTGTGAAGACATATGTAATCACAATTGCAGGAGCGGTCTGCTGGGGATTGATCGGTTTATTCATAGCGCCACTGTATGCACGGGGATTCACGGCTTGGGATGTAGTAGCGATTCGAGGGATTTTCAGCTTTATGTTTTTGTTTGTCATCATGATGGTATTCTTTCGTGATCAGTTACGGACACGAATAAAGGATCACGTGTTTTTTGCGAGTGCAGGTATTTTTAGTCTAGCTCTATTTAACTACCTTTACTTCGAAGTATTTTCACGTTCCAGCTTGTCTCTTGCCGTGACGTTATTATATACGGGGCCGTTATTCGTAATGATTCTATCGAGAATTTTCTTTAAGGAATTACTAACTGCCCGTAAAGGTTTAGCATTAGTATTTGCTATTGTCGGTTGTGCTTTTGTGGTCGGGCTTTTGCCGCTAGGATCACAGACTATTCCTACTGGGACGCTATTAATGGGAATTCTTTCGGGATTTTGTTATGCGCTATACAGTGTTTTCACCAAGCCGATAACGAAACGATATTCGGCCCTGACGATTACTACGTACACATTCTTTTATATGGCTTTATTCATGTCACTGACAAGTAATGTATGGCGCAAGGTTGTCAAATTCCAGTATGTTGACGTTTGGATTGCTGCCCTACTACTAGCACTGATTTCTACAGTGGCGGCATATGTGTTATATACATCGGGTCTAAAGTATTTGGAAGCGGGGAAGGCATCCATTCTTGCAACCATTGAACCAATTGTTGCAGTTTTAGTTGGCGTATTGTTTCTTGGTGATCAACTGCTTCCGTTACAGATACTCGGGATCGCACTTGTGTTGTATTCAGCTGTACTCATAGTAGGAAAGCGAGTCAAAAGTAAGAACTTTGAGAAAAGAGCTCATACTTTTAAAAAATAGAATCCGCGTAAGAATTACTCGCGTTCGATAGCATAAACAAACGGGATAGTTCCTCCGCAGATACACATCAAGATGTGAATTTCTGTATTTCATCCGCGATAACAAATGCTAAATCATCATTACCAAACATTTGAAGTACATCCAACATAGTTTCATTATCTATATGAAGTTCCTCGAATCCATCATCGCTTTCCATGACTTCTTTTAGTGCGGGATTTGCCCGTTGTTCAGGGTATGCTTGCTGATAAAGAGCTTGTGGATTCAGTTTATGATTGGCGCACCACTGAACAAAGAGACGAATCATCAAGTTTTCGTCGTCTTTGTACTTTTGAATGATCTGTTCCTCAATACTTTTAAATTCCATTGTGCAAACCTCCTTGATTGATTGTTTCTATTAAGTATAAACGATAGGAAGGCTTTCTAGTAAGCAATGGGGCTTTGCTTATTAGAAGCAAGCATTTTAAACTAGCGGCTTAAGGTGAATAAGAAGAAGTGATTTTTACTTCTATACGGAAAATGAATGATAGCACTACACTTTATAACACTAATTTGGAAACCCAGTTAGCAAGTTATGCAACTTATATATTGAACAGCTCACCTATAGAATGATAAATAGACGAAAAATTTTGTTTTCTCATAAAGTTTGCTACAATAGTATATGACTACTAGTTAAGAACAGAAAAGAAAGTGTACGTACAATTTTGAAGAAATGGTGGGCACTATAACCAAGGAGGTTTTTGAAATGGCGGAAGATCGCTATCAACGTGGTTTGGAAAAGTTAATGGAACTTACGTTATCAGGTGAAGATAATCCAGCAGGTGAGATGGAAATTGGCGAGAGCTTCAAAGATGTAGCACCGGATTTGACTAAGTATGTTGTGGAATTTGCGTTTGGTGATATATATTCACGACCTGGATTGGATAATAAACAGAAGGTCCTTACGACAATTACGGCTCTTGTAGCACAAGGCAAACCGCAGATTCAGATGCACATCAAAACAGGCCTTGATGTCGGCTTGACGCCCGACGAGATTATCGGTTGCATCATGCACCTGATTCCGTACACTGGATTCCCTAGCGTGCTGAACGCTTTATCTGTTGCGCAAACAGTCTTTACGGAGCGCGGAGTTTCCATTACGAAAGCGGACGAGAAGTGACTATATTTAGTAGGAATGGTATTTGTAAAGTGGTTTCAACCGGTGATGTGTCAAACGGTTGAAACCACTTTTTTAATTCTTGGAAATGAATCAGTTGTTTTACTGATCCAATATATGTGAGCGGTAGTTTGACAAACCTGTCTTTCCTTATATAACTTCACTATAATAAGACCGGGATGCTCTATAACGAACAGCAAACTAAATGACGTACAAGTCTAGAGGAGAGATGTTACATGTTTTCTGAAGAAGAAAAAGATGCGGTCTATAAAGTGATTTACAATAGAAGAGATGTGCGAAGTTTTTTGCCGACTCCCATTCCTGAGGATCAGATACATAATATATTGAAAGCGGCTCATCACGCACCTTCAGTAGGCTTCATGCAACCATGGAATTTCATCATCGTTTCATCTGATGAAACGAAAGAAAAGTTGGCTTGGGCAGCCGATAAAGAAAGGCGTGCGCTAGCGATTCATTATGAAGATGAAGGAGAAAAAGAGACTAAGTTCCTTGGCTTGAAAATACAAGGACTAAAAGAAGCACCTATCACTATTTGCGTGACAAGTGATCCTACGCGTGGCGGCTCACATGTGTTAGGACGTAACTCCATTCCTGAAACCGACATGTTATCAACTGCTTGTGCCATCCAAAATATGTGGCTAGCAGCATGTGCGGAAGGTTTAGCAATGGGCTGGGTGAGTTTTTATAAAAAGAACGATGTACGTGATATCCTGAATATACCACCCCATGTTGAACCGATTGCACTTTTATCTATCGGCTACACGGATAATTATCCTACTGCACCGATATTGGAGACTGCCAATTGGGAGAAACGACGAAGTTTGGATGATTTGATTTTTACTGATCAGTGGAATAACAAATAACGATTTACAGATGCATTAAGATCATTACCTTTGAAAATCATCAGCCGTGAAGTAGCTGATGATTTTCAAAGATTTTAGATAGAATTACACAAGTAGTATTTTGACAAAATGACACTCATTATTTTCCGAAGAAAAGTACAGTTAAATCTACTTTTGACTAGGTAGAAGGTCATTATTAATTCATTCAGTGAAATTGATCTGGGATAAGTAATTTCATAAAACAACTCTTATTTGTTATATCCTGTCTATGTTTGTCATGCTTTATGAATAAATAAAGTAACTCATTTGATATTCCCCTCTATTTTTTACCTTTTGCCTTCTCCCGAAAGTATATGTATAGTATATAATCGTTCATTAGTTGAACAAGTAACCTTATTTTGAAAGGAGAAACATGAGAAAAATATCAAATGTCTTTTACATTACGATCGCATTGATCGTCGTTACGGTTGGGTACGGCGTATTTGCATCGGAAAGCTTCGAAACCATTACAATGAATGCAAAGAATTTTGTCGCATCCTCATTTGGATGGTACTACTTGCTGTTGCTTTCATTATTACTATTATTAAGCATTTTCCTCATTTTTAGTCCGTATGGTAAGATTCGACTCGGTAAAGATACCGACCGACCTGAATTTTCTACGGTTACGTGGATTGCTATGCTGTTTTCAGCAGGAATGGGTATCGGATTAGTGTTCTATGGAGCGGCTGAACCTTTATCACATTTCGTCAATCCAGCAACAGAAGATCCAAACACCGATGAAGCCTTTAAGGAAGGATTACGTGAATCATTCCATCACTGGGGACTTCATGTATGGGCGATGTATGGAATAGTTGCACTATCTCTCGCTTATTTTCAGTTCCGTAAAGATGCACCTGGTTTAATTTCAGCAACATTGAAACCGATTTTTGGCAAGAAGATGGATGGTCCTTGGGGAATATTCGTTGATGTTCTTGCAGTCTTTGCCACCGCATTTGGTGTTGCAACAACTCTCGGTTTCGGTGCTGTTCAAATTAATGCAGGGCTGAATTATTTGTTTGGGATTGAGATCGGAACATTCTCTCAGTTTATTATTATCGCTATAGTTACAGTACTGTTTATCATTTCCGCTTCGTCGGGACTAAGTAAAGGGATCAAGTATTTATCCAATACAAACTTGGTACTTGCTGTGTTACTTCTTGCATTCGTTGTTGTGTTGGGACCGACGTTGTTAATATTGAATATGTTTACTGAATCACTTGGTGGTTACGTAGGAAATCTAGTTCAAATGAGTCTACGTACAGCACCGCTTAATGCAGGTAATCAGCAATGGCTGTTTGACTGGACGATTTTCTACTGGGCTTGGTGGATTTCATGGGCACCGTTCGTCAGTATGTTTATCGCACGTGTCTCAAAGGGCCGTACGATCCGAGAATTCATGGTGGGTGTCCTTCTTGCACCTACATTGCTTTGTGCATTTTGGTTCTCTACGTTCGGTACGACAGCTGTCGACATACAGCGTCGCGGAATAGCCGATATCGCAAGTTCTTCGTCTGAGCTAGTGGTCTTTGAAATGTTTAACGAAATGCCGTGGTCGTTTATTATTTCGATTATCGCCATTCTATTAATTGCATCGTTCTTCGTGACTAGTGCTGACTCTGCGACGTTTGTGCTCGGTATGCAATCGACGTATGGGTCACTGACACCGCCTACTAGTGTAAAAATGATTTGGGGTATTATCCAATCGTCCATTGCATTAATTCTGTTATCAGTGGGTGGCTTGGCTGCCTTACAAAACACGATCATTATTGCCGCCTTACCATTCTCGTTCGTCATGTTATTGATGGTCATCTCTTTAATGAAAGAGTTGCGCAGAGAGAAACCAATGCGTAGGCAGTGGTGAAATAGTAGTTGAAGCCGTTGCTGTAAATAGCAACGGTTTTTAATTTCCCATACGGTATTAAGCGACTCTGTTTGATGAATAAACCAACATCAAATAGAGTCGCTTACTAATAAATTTTAGTGGTAGCTCAAAGAAGTGGAATTCATCTGTGCATTTTTTGTATAATAGTGAGACTGGCATCTGTAAGGGTTGAGTATATGTAATAAAACCATTTTTTGTACACACAGCTGCAGGTTTTGAAGAGAGGATTTGAACGTAACGATGAGTACTAATTTTTGGCGTGATCTACCACGGCCATTTTTCATACTAGCACCGATGGAGGATGTAACGGATGTTGTTTTTCGCCATGTAGTAAGCGAAGCTGCACGTCCGGATGTATTCTTTACGGAATTTACGAATACGGAAAGCTTTTGTCATCCAGAAGGAATCTTCAGCGTGCGCGGACGTTTGGCGTTTACAGAAGACGAACAGCCAATCGTCGCTCATATATGGGGAGACAAGCCTGAACATTTTCGCGAGATGAGTATTGGGATGGCGGAACTTGGTTTCAAAGGATTGGATATTAATATGGGATGCCCTGTGCCGAACGTTGCAACAAAAGGTAAGGGCAGTGGGCTGATTAACCATCCTGAAACTGCCGCGGCAATTATTCAAGCTGCAAAAGCTGGAGGATTACCTGTCAGTGTCAAGACGCGTCTTGGCTACACTGACATTGAAGAGTGGCGCACATGGCTCAGACATGTACTGGAGCAAGATATCGCGAACCTTTCGATCCATCTCCGTACTCGTAAGGAAATGAGTAACGGCAATGCACATTGGGAATTGATTCCTGAAATCAAAAAGCTTCGTGATGAAATAGCGCCCGACACATTGCTGACGATCAACGGGGATATTCTTGATCGTCAAATGGGTATGGAGCTTGTGGAGAAGTACGGTGTGGATGGGGTTATGATAGGACGTGGAATATTTCATAATCCGTTTGCATTTGAAAAAGAGAAGAAAGAGCATGATCATAAAGAGTTGCTGGATCTTTTGCGTCTACACTTGGACCTCTTTGATAAATACTCGACAGAACTTGAACCTCGACTATTTAAACCACTACGTCGTTTCTTCAAGATTTACATTAAAGGGTTCCGTGGAGCAGCCGAACTTCGAAATGAATTGATGAGCACGAATACGACAGATGAAGTGCGTGCACTACTGGACAACGCAGACCTCGATTAATATATTTCAGAAAAGCCTGTAACGAAAATGATTTTAGACATGTGAAAGCCTCCTTACCATTCCAGAAATACTGGGATGAGTAAGGAGGCTTTTTGAATAATGGATGTTAGGTGCAATTACATGTTCTTATTTAAATAAACCGAGCTTTTCAATACGACGAACCGCTTCTTGCAACCGTTCTTCACTTTCTAACAACCCAACACGAATATATCCTTCTCCATGAACACCAAATCCGTTCCCTGGTGATACTGCGACGTCTGCTTTATCCAGTAATAAATCGGCGAAAGTTTCGCTTGTAAAGCCTTCTGGGACAGGTAGCCAAGCGAAAAATGAGCCGGTTGGAGCTGTGACATCCCAACCGATGCGTTCGCACTCCGTTAGCAATACTGTCAGGCGACCTTGATAGAGAGCCACTAACTCTTCAACGCATTGTTGAGGTCCCGTCAATGCTTCAATTGCGGCACGTTGAACTGCTGGGAAGATACTAGTGAATAAATGGTCTTGCAATACATTTAAAGCTTCAATTATTTCAGAGTTACCAACGGCAAACCCAACACGCCAGCCTGCCATATTATACATTTTGGAGAGGGACAGCATTTCAATGCCGACTTCTTTTGCCCCTTCTGTTTGTAAGAAACTTATAGGTTTCTCACTCTCGAAACCAATGCCTCCATATGCAAAATCTTGTAAGACAGCAATCTGATTTTCTTTAGCAAATGCTACAGTTTTTTCATAAAACTCGGGAGTTGCTGTGACGCCTGTAGGATTACTAGGATAGTTTAAGTACATTAATTTAGCATCTTTTTTCTGATCATCGGTTAGTTCATCGTAATCAGGAAGAAATTCATTTTCCTTACGTAACGGCATCGTATCATATCGAATGCCGGCTAAACTTACACCTGACAAGTAATCGGGATAACCAGGGTCTGGCAGCAATAATAGGTCTCCTTCATTCATAATAGCTAAAGGTAGTTCTACAACACCAATTTTTGTGCCGCCTAGTACCGCAACTTCAGTTTCAGGGTCAATCGTGACATCGTATTCACGCTGATAATATTCAGCGACTGCTTGTTTTAAAGCAAGAGTCCCTCTGAATGGAGAGTAACCATGTGTCGCTGGATCTTCAACAGCTTCTTGCAACGCTTTAATAATATGAGGAGGTGTCGGCTGATCAGGATTTCCACGCCCTAGATTAATCACATCTCTGCCTTCATCCATAGCCTTTTCTACTTTATTTAATAATATCGTAAAGAAATGCGGAGGGAGATTCTGTAACCGGTTGGACAATGCCATAGTTTATTCCTTCTTTCTTTGATAGGGTATTTGCGTTAAGTATACATAGATCATACTAGACTTTTCAATAGAAGGTTTACTATTCGATTCCAGATGATTGCAAAAATTGAGTGCAATAAACAAAGTTGATAGAAAAAGTCGGATATTCTGTTGAATTGTCGTTATTCACCTTGACAGTTTTATTAATTCAGATTAGTATATGTTTTACGCATATAATTTAATATCAATCTCTTATCAAGAGTGACTGAGGGAAAAGGCCCGTTGAAGTCCAGCAACCCCTTGAATGAATCGAGGAAGGTGCCAAATCCTACAGCATGGTTTTCCATCTGAGAGATAAGCTGAGAATATTTCAGTAATTCTTTCATTTAGAAAATGAAAGAATTTTTTTAATTTAAAGAGAAGTGTTAATGCCATCAATTAATTATTATTATTTACTTGAATGTAGAAAGAAGTGAGAACATGATCCAAATTCAACATTTGTCTAAGGTATATCAGACAAAAGAAAGAGTGGTAAAAGGTGTAGATGATGTATCACTAGACATCGAGACTGGAGAAATATTTGGTATTGTCGGTTATTCAGGAGCGGGAAAAAGTTCTCTCATACGCTGTTTGAATTTGTTGGAAAAACCAACGAGCGGCACGATCTTAATTAATGATGTGAATTTAACAAAACTATCAGGAGTTCAACTTCGGCAGGCGCGCTTGAAGATTGGAATGATATTTCAGCACTTTTATTTAATAAGCCAAAAGACGATTTTCGAAAATGTCGCATTTGCTTTACAGGCAGCCAAAATGCCGTCAGATAAAATAGAAATTCGTGTAATGGAACTACTGGAAATGGTGGGACTGTCTGAAAAACGCAATGTATATCCCGCGCAGTTGAGCGGGGGGCAGAAGCAACGCGTTGGTATTGCGAGAGCCTTAGCCAATAATCCATCCGTTTTGCTTTGTGATGAAGCGACATCTGCACTGGACCCTAACACGACGATGTCTATATTACGATTGTTGAAAAAGATCAATAAAGAATTGAATATTACCATTGTGTTAATTACGCATGAGATGAATGTGGTAAAAGAGATTTGTGATCGCATGGCGATTATGCAGGATGGTAAAGTTATTGAAGAAGGACAGGTGTATGACATCTTTTCTAACCCGGTTCAACCTTTGACAAAGGAGTTTATTAGCAGTGTAGTATCTTATGACATCCCTGAAGCTGTCATATCTAATTTGGTCGGTACACTGATAAAAATCACATTTAAAGGTGAAGTAGCGATGGAGGGTGTGATTTCCGATACAATGCAGAAGTATAGAGTCAAAGGAAACTTCCTGCATGGATCGATTGAATATATTCAAGAACGAGCACTTGGGATTTTCTTAATGGAATTACAAGGTGAACATGAAGAAGTAGAGCAAGCGATTGCATACATACTTGAACAAAACGCACAAGTGGAGGTGATCCGACAACATGTTTGATCTAGCCCACATCATGGAACTTATGCCGGATATTATGAAAGCATTTGGTGAAACACTTTATATGATCGGCATCTCCCTTTCGATTGCGCTGATCATTGGGTTGCCGCTTGGTGTTCTATTATTTACAACAGATAAAGGACTATTTTTAGAGAACCGTGCAATTAATTCGGTTGTTGGATTTTTCGTCAACATTATTCGCTCGATTCCATTCATTATTCTACTTGTAGCCCTAATACCATTGACGAAACTAATCGTTGGAAATACGATTGGACCGGCAGCTGCAAGTGTATCGCTTTCTGTTGCAGCGATTCCTTTCTTTGCGAGGATTGTTGAGACGTCCATGCGTGAAATAGACAAAGGGGTTATAGAAGCAGCCATTTCAACGGGTGCTTCACCATGGATGATTATTTGGAATGTGCTACTACCTGAATCTAAGTCGAGTATTATCCAAGGACTTACACTGACGTTAATTAACTTAGTTGCCTATTCAGCAATGGCTGGATTTGTTGGTGGTGGAGGAATTGGAGACTTGGCCATTCGTTTCGGCTATTACCGATATGATGACAGTATTATGCTAGTTACCGTCGCCATTTTAATAGTGCTAGTGCAGTTGATTCAATTTGGTGGAGACCGTTTTTCAAAAATGATAGATAAAAGATAATAGGGGAGAGATGGATTTATGAAGAAACTAGTACTGGCATTCATTCTTACTGCGCTGGTTGCGGCATTGGCAGCTTGTGGAGGAGAAAAGTCTACCGAAAAATCGGATGACGATAAAAATATTCATTTTGGTGCAACAGCAGGCCCTTATAGTGACATGTTAAAAAAAGCCATTCAACCAGCACTTGAGGAAAAGGGATATACTGTTAAAATAACAGAATTCAGCGACTATATTCAGCCGAATATTTCGTTGGACAGTGGAGATATTGATGCGAACTTATTCCAAAACATTACGTACTTGGAAAACTTCGAGAAAGAAAACAATATGGAACTTTCTGAGTTAATTATAGTACCGACAGCGCCATTAGGTATCTATTCAAACAAATATAAGTCTCTTGAGGAAATTGAAGATGGGTCAACTATTACTATTCCAAATGATCCAGTGAACGCAGCGAGAACGTTATATGTATTGGAAGATGTAGGGTTAGTGAAAATGGATGAAGAAATTGACCAATTAACGGCATCTGAAAAAGATATCACAGAGAACCCGAAGAACTTAGTGATTCAGCCGGTTGAGGCAGGGCAATTACCACGTTCAGTTGAGGGATCTGATTTGGCAGCAGTACCTGGTAACTTTGCTATTGCAGCAAATATGGATTTATTAGACGCACTAGCTTTAGAAGATATGCCGGATAAGTTCCGTAATGTGGTAGCTGTGAAAACAGATAATGTAGATAAGCAATTTGCGAAAGATATTATTGAAGTAGTAGAATCTGAGCAATTTCTAGAAATAATCGAATCCGAATTTAAAGGTTTCGGCAAACCAGCTTGGATGGAAAAGTAATATACAACTAGATAGTAGCAATGCAAAAAATATACCAGGCGTGAAGACAATAGAAAGTGTCTTCACGTCTGGTATTTTACTGCAGAATTATTCTGTTTCTACCAATACAATATCATCAATAATAGGTACATCGCGTTTTAACTCTGCAAGCATTTCCTCGTCCACTGAGCCGTCGATTTCACAAATCGTAATAGCGGGGCCGTCAATTGCAAACCGTTCATTCGCCATACGGGCAATATTGATTCCTTTTCTCGAGAGAATACTTAAAAGGTCGGCGATGACTCCTTTTTGATCGGTATGGCGAATCAATAGTGCTGGACGTTCGCCTGAGAACTTTAATGGATAATCATCGAGTTCCTGTACTTCAATTTTACCTCCACCAAGTGAACTGGCGAGAACTTTTATTGTGTTGGTCAATCCTGTTAACTCCACAAGTACGGTGTTTGGATGATAGCTACCCAGCACGCGTTTCGTGAATTCATATTCCAAACCTGTTTCGTTCGCAAGTTCTTTAGCGTTCGGAATTCTTTCATCGGTTGTATTGTAACCCATGACACCAGCCAGAAGCGCTAAGTCGGTACCATGTCCTTGATAAGTAGTGGCGAAAGAACCCATTAATGAAAACTTCGCACGAATAGGTTGCTCATTCAAAAGCTGATGTGCAACATTCCCAATTCGAACAGCTCCAGCAGTGTGTGAGCTTGATGGACCAATCATGACAGGGCCGATGATTTCATAGGCGCTTTGATATTTAGCTGGTGCACCACTGCTTTTTGCTTTTTGCTCTTTGTCTTTACCAAATACTTGGGTTTTCAGTTTTTGACCCGTGGGCGTACCAGCAAGTCCACCGATTCCAGTTTCGCGCAGTGATTCTGGCATGTTCTGTCCTACTTCGTGCATAACGTGAATTACTTCGTCTGGAGGGATGATACTTACAACCCCTGCCATCGCCATATCTGCGGCAGCTTCAGCTGTGATAGCATGCAGTCCATTTCGAATGATACATGGAATTTCTACTAGACCTGCCACCGGATCACAAACTAGCCCCAATGAGTTTTTCAGTGCGATACCTATTGCGTGACCGACTTGGTCAGGTGTGCCGCCAGCTAGTTCTACCAATGTACCTGCCGCCATTGCGGTAGCAGAACCGACTTCCGCTTGGCATCCTCCCGCGGCTCCTGAAATAGAAGCGCGATTTGCGATGACCAACCCTAGCGCAGATGCTGTGAACATAGATAAAACAATTTGTTCGCGGGTGTACTTGCCCGTATCAAGCGCATGCACTAGAACAGCAGGTAAGATTCCTGCCGATCCCGCAGTAGGCGTTGCAACGATTCTTCCCATATTCGCATTTACTTCAGATACTGCCAGTGCGTTTGCTGCGGTATTAAGTGTAGAAGGATGAACAAATGAATTTCCCTTTTTCGCATAATCATATAAGCGCTGTCCATCGCCGCCCGTTAGTCCGGTGCGTGACATGACAGATGTAGTCGTTCCTTTGCGAACAGCTTCTTCCATTACCGTAAATTGTTCTGACATTTTCTTGATGATAGTGTCTCTCTGCATGCTTTTTTGCTTGATTTCAGATTGAATCATTAGCTCATAAATCGGCGTATGATCCTGTTCTGCATGCTCGATCAGTTGGTTTAAACTCGTGAATGCCATTTGTGATTGCTCCCTAAAGAAAACCGTTCCATATGAAAAAGTGGAACCGTTCTCGCTGTATTTGATATTCATTACTAATTTAATTGAAAGCGCTTTCTTACTATTATTTGTTATTTCATGTCAAATGTCAATCAATTGAAAAGATACTGAAGCTTCAAATGCCCAGTACCTTTAGTACATTTTTAATAGCGTTGAAGATCGGATAGTACATAATGATAGATCAATTGTAAAGTATTCTTTAAAGAATCCTCATGTGTACGTTCAAACGCATGGGAAGAGTCAATTCCCGGTCCAATCAAGCCATGGATGATGTCGTGTCCTGCCTTAATAGCGGCAGATGCATCAGATCCGTAATGTGGATACATATCGATTTTGTACCCGATGTTGTGTTGTTTTGCCAGCTCCACTAGGTGATTACGCAGTCCGTAATGGTACGGGCCACTAGAGTCTTTGGCGCAAATGGATACCGTGTATTCGTCTGTGGTCTGACCGTCACCCATGGCCCCCATATCGACTGCTACATACTCGACGGTTTCTTCAGTAATATTTGAGTTACCACCATAACCAATTTCTTCATTATTCGATATAAGGAAGTGTGTCGTGTAAGGCAATTCTATACTTTCGACTTGGATATGTTTAATGAGCTGCAACAGCATCGCGACACTTGCTTTGTCATCCAAGTGGCGGGACTTAATATAGCCGCTCTCAGTGACTTCCACGCGTGGCTCCAATGAGATGAAATCTCCTACCTCGATACCAAGTGCACGAATACCCTCTGCTGTATTCACTTTTGCATCGATACGAACTTCCATATTAACTTGATTGCGTTCTGCTGTACCAGCGTTTTTGTAAACGTGAACAGATGTCTGATGAAGCAAAATTGTTCCCGTAAAAGTCTCGCCCGAAGCTGTGTGGATCTTACAATATTCGCCTTCAATTGAATTGTAGTGGTAGCCACCGATTAAATCGAGCTTCAGACGACCGTTACTTTTCACTTCCTTGACCATCGCACCCAGTGTATCCACGTGAGCTGTCAACATTCGGTGCTCTTTGTCGTTTTTACCTGGTAGTGTAGCGATTAACCCACCTTTACGGTTGCGTTTTGTTTTTACATTATATTCTTGTAAGAAGGTTTCTACAAACGAAATCACTTGTTTCGTATATCCTGAAGGGCTTGGAATGGATACAAGTTGTTGAATAAGTTCTGCAGTCTCCTTTGTATCTGGTTGATAAGCCATATATTGAACCTCCTTTTATTGGACGTATATTAGTTTAGTCTATCGCGTTAGATGCATAGTTTCAACGATTTACAACGAACTGAATAAGTCCTATACGATCAACTTATGGTATAATTAATTAATGAAATTATATAAAAGCGAATATACAATATGACGAGCAAGGTAGGGGACTTCAATATGAATGAAGAAACAAATTCAGCACAAGAAATTTTAGAACTTAGAGAACAAATAATAAAGTATGAGAAGGTTATAGAGGATTTATCAGCGCCAATTATTCCTTCTATTGTACCGGAAACGATTTTAGTTCCGCTAACGGGCGCTCTTTCAGTAGGACGCTTTATACATATCCAAGAAAAAATAGTGCAAAGAATATCTGATAATAACATACTGACAGTAGTCTTTGATTTTACCGATATCAGTACGTTGGCAGTAGAAGAAAATATGGGATACGAACTATTGAGTGAAAAAATCAATGAATTAGTCAGTGTATTGCAATTGATGGGCACAGAAACAGTCTTCGTAGGATTTTCACCGGAGTTTGCTCAAAATTTAATTTTATCTAATGTATCGAACTTTAATCAAATTCGGGCATTTACGAATTTCCGTGAAGGTCTTCGCTATTTATTGGATCAAAAGGGAATGGAAATTGTATATAAAAAATAAAATAATGCCTGTGCAACAGCAGATTTTGTAGTCTACTGTTACACAGGCATTATTTTATTATCACATATTACGAACGACTAATACATCACATGAAGCAGTGAAAACAATTGCCTCAGAGACAGAACCTAGAAAATAATGTTCGGCATTTTTTAAACCCTGTGCGCCACAGACGATTAAGTCGGCTTCTAATTCATGGGAAAGTTCTTTGGAAATATTTACTTTCGGATCACCATGTTTGATATGTGTTTCCACATGGTCAATACCTTCTTCTTTGGCAATGGCTTTATAGCTATTGAGCAAATCCTCCATGAGCTGCTGTTGTCGTTCTAGATAGGATTCGTCATCTTCATCAATCGAAAAGATATCCATGATGTTGACAATATGCAAACGCGCATTTTCTTCTAGTTTTACCATCTCTATCGATTTATGCAAGGCAAGTTTTGCCTCACTTGAACCATCTACTGCGACTAGAATGTTCATGTATTCATTCATCTGTCAAATCCCCTCCCGAAAATCAGGATAGTTTCACCTAAATTCGATGTAACAACGATATCATAGTAATAATGTGCTTCTTAATCTACCTTAATTATACCATGTTTATACATATACTTTCCTAATTCACAGAAAAATCAAAAGGATATATGAAATTTTGTATTTACGTTGTATATTTACTTTACACCACATGCAGTATTACAATTTATTAAGTATGATAAGAAGAGAAAACGAGTCCTATCACTGGTATAAAATTTTATTGTGAACATACTAACATGTATTAACCAACGCGTAAGAATAAATTAGGAGGAATAAAACATGACAAATGTAAGTAAGAAGCTGTCAGCAGAGCAACAAGAAAAAATACTCGAAACACTCCAATCCCGTTTCGCTAGTCATATGGATCGCCACACAAATATGGACTGGTCTTCGTTACATGACAAGCTTATAGAGAACAAAGAAAAGCTATGGACCCTCAATGAAATGGAAGTTACGGGAGGTGAGCCTGACGTAGTAGATTATGACGAAACGACGGGTCAATACCTCTTTTTTGATTGTTCAGCAGAGAGTCCTGTGGGCCGTCGAAGTGTTTGCTATGATCAAGAAGCTTTGGAATCCAGAAAAAAGAACAAGCCGGAAAATAACGCCTTGGATATGGCCAATGAAATAGGTATTGAATTATTGACAGAAGAACAATACAGATGGCTTCAACAGTTTGGAGAGTTTGATAGAAAAACATCTAGCTGGGTGCAGACTCCGGAAGATATTAGGAAACGTGGCGGTGCTCTTTTTTGTGATCGTCGATACGATCAAGTATTTTTGTATCATAATGGAGCAGAGTCGTATTATGCTGCAAGGGGATTTCGAGGGTTACTCAGACTGTAAAATACTAGGGTAATATTATTTGTGTAATTTCAATTAACCATTTTCTTTTCTCGTCCATTTCATCTGTGATAAGATGGGAGAAAAGTGTAATTTGATATGGGGATATAGTATGGGGTATAGAGGCAGAGTAGTTGCTGTTTGTATTGTTATATTTTTCAATATCTTGCGTTATGGCTATTATCATATCTATTTAGGCTATCTGTTTGATAGGAGTTTCTTTGTTTTAACAGGGATATTCTTGCTTGTTGCCTGGATAGGTGGGAGGCAATACGACGTAGCCAAGTTTTACGCAGAGAAGGATCCGCTAACCAATGCGTATAACCGGCGTGCGATAGATAAAGTATTTAAGAAACGACTTTCCACATATAGAAGTCAAGTGAAGAAAATCGGCGTAGTATTGATAGATCTTGATGATTTCAAAGAAATAAATGATACATTCGGTCATCAAACAGGCGATGAATTATTACGATATGTTGCAGAGCTTATCACGAGCAGTGCGAAAAAAGAGGACTATGTCGTGCGATGGGGTGGCGATGAATTTGTGCATGTCATTCTCGATCTTAAAGAGGATACACTTTCAGACTATGTTCGAAATTTAAGAAGTAAATTATCTGATCTAGACATGGAATTAGTCGACACCGTCAGTGCTTCAATCGGAATGGCAGTTTATCCGGATGATGGTGAGACATTTGAGGCGCTTATTCAGAAGGCAGATGCATCCATGTATGAGATGAAAAAAGCATAAGAAGTTTCTAATCCTTGTTAATTCTGCCAAACAGACTTAGCGAGGATTTTTGAAACATATAAGTATCCCTATACACCAGACAAATCTAAACTTGATTGAGTGCCGGGCGTATATAGGATAAATAGTAACTACGCTTGAATTTTTTATGTTCTTTCAATGTTCGCTGTGATTTCCACACCCGTCAAAGCCTGCGTCGCTAGACGATCTGCTTCGCCGTTCATCTTGCGGGAAATTAGTTCATACTGCGGCTGGAATCCTAAAGACTCCATCTTTTCTTCCACTTTATTCGCCCAACTGTAAAGTTCTTCTTCAATAACTGGCCATTCTTCGCTTAAATGATTAATGACGACTCGTGAGTCACCCATAATCTCGATGGGTAAGTGATGCGCTCCTAGATTTTCCAGTTCTTGCAAGCACAGATGAAGTGCTGCATATTCCGCTTCGTTGTTAGAGGATAAGTGTGTAGCCATGGCATTTTTTCGGAGTCTATAGGATTTACCATTTTGATTATAATAGAGTACGCAACCGAGACCAGCCAACTTTGTGTCCCAGTCAAATCCTCCATCGAAATATACCGTGATATTATGTGGTTCTGTCTCGATTCCTTTTAGATAACTTTTTAATTCCTTAACAGTCCAGGAACTATCGAACTGATCTGTGAACAATATTTGCTTTGTACGACCTGTTTTTTCTAAGTCCTCAGCAATTTTTAGCGCTTGTTCTGCTGGTAATTCCTCAGACTTGAAAACGGTTTGTATTCCTTTTTTTGATTTATAGAGCCATTCAATTAAAACATTCAATGTCTTCCCTCCCATATATTCAGTTTATCCAATAAATATATATAAAAACCTATTTATAAGTAAATTATAACTGCATAAAGGAGATCACGAGTATGACACTATATAGCTGTTCGGAATGTAAGAATGTTTATCCTATTGAGGCAAGACGCTGGAAGTGTGAATGTGGCGGTCTGCTAGATTTAGTACAGCCGGAATCGGACACAACCTGTAGTAGTTGGACGAGTCAAAGATCTATTTGGAGATATGTTTCTTCAATGCTAGGTGGAGAATATCTAAGTGGTTGGCGTTCAATTACACTTGGGGAAGGTCAAACACCTTTACTACAATTAGATGAATTAGAGCCTAACACTTATATCAAGGTAGATTTTATGATGCCGACATTATCTTTTAAAGATCGAGGTGCAGCGGTACTTGTGACACTGGCAAAACGGTTGGGGGCCAAAAAAATGATTGCAGATAGCAGTGGTAACGCGGGAACAGCCATCGCTGCATACAGTGCCAGAGCAGGGATAGACTGTGATGTGTATGTGAGTGCGGATACATCGCCTAAAAAGATGGCGCAAATTGAAGCGCATGGCGCAAGTATTAAAACAGTGAGAGGAACTAGGGAAGATGTGGCGACCGCGGCTCAAACTGCAGTGGAAGAAGAGCAAGTGTATTATGCAAGCCATGTCTACAATCCATTTTTTTACGAAGGTACAAAGACGTATGCATTTGAAATCTATGAACAATTGGGAAAAGCACCTGACACCTTACTAATTCCAGTTGGAAATGGCACCTTATTATTAGGCGCCTACTATGGGTTTAGAGAGTTACTTGAAGCGAAGAAAATTGACCAAATGCCGAAGATCATCGCTATTCAAGCTGAGAATTGTGCACCACTTTCAAAAGCATTCGAAGGTCAAGATCTCAAAGGAAAGCGGATCGTGAATGAAGGAACTCTTGCGGAAGGTATTGCCATTGCTTCACCAGCCAGATCCAAACAAATACTTGAAGCCATCAAGGACACAAAAGGTTCGTTCATTACTGTTTCGGAAGATGAAATTATAGTAGCCCGTGCAATGCTTGCAGCAAAAGGGTTCTATGTAGAAATCACTTCAGCCGTTAATTATGCTGGATATATAAGGTATGCGAATTCTAAAAATGAAGTCATTGTCATTCCGCTGTGCGGAGCGGGAATCAAGTCTCCGACATGAAAAATCCTGCACGGAAAGCGGTCATGTTTAGTAAACACGATGGTTTTCCGTACAGGTATTATTGGGAATTATGCGATTTCCGTTTCTCCTTGAATTTCTTCAACATCTGGCTCGCCTAACACACCTTCTGATTTCGCAACGACAACGGCACATGCAGCGTCACCAGTAATGTTGACAGCTGTGCGCACCATATCAAGTAGGCGATCTACTCCGAGAACAAGTGCGATTCCTTCAACCGGCAGACCGACTGACGTTAGAACCATTGCTAGCATGATTAGGCCTGCGCCTGGTACAGCAGCTGTTCCAATACTAGCCAATACTGCAGTTAAAACAACAGTGAGTAACTGTGCCATAGTTAATTCGATACCATAAGCTTGTGCAATGAATATGACAGCTGCCCCTTGCATAATGGCTGTGCCGTCCATATTAATTGTAGCCCCAAGCGATTGAGTGAACGAACTGATAGATTCGGGTACTTTCAACTTCTCTTGAGCGGTTTTCATTGAAATCGGTAGTGTCGCGGCAGAACTTGCCGTACTGAATGCGACAACTTGGGCAGGAAAGAAGTTCTTAAAGAACCAAATGGGACTCCTCTTGCCAATGAATGCGACCGATCCACCATAGACAACAATCGTATGGATTAGAAGGGCTCCGAGAACGACTCCCATATACATTCCCATTACCTTCAGAGCATCCATACCTTGACTTCCTACAGCGGATGCGATTAAACCGAATGCCCCGTATGGTGCGAACTTCATCACAAATGTAATTAGATACATAATGAGTTCATTCGCTTGTTCAAAGAACTCTTTCACTCTTTCAACTTTACTACCCATCATTGCCATTCCAAATCCAATTAATGCTGCAAAGAAGATAATCTGAAGCATATTACCTTCTGCCATCGCACTAATCGGGTTTGTGGGAATAATGCCTAATAACGTGTCTGCTACAGGTGGTGCTTCTTGTGCTTCATATGTGGCATTAGCTGTTTCGAAATTGCCACCTTCACCAGGCTTTAATAATAGACCAAGAGATATTGCGATAACCAAAGCAATAGCAGTTGTAATTAAGAAAAACCCGATTGTTTTGCCACCGATTCTCCCTAATTTCTTTGGATCACCAATTCCAACCGTTCCGAGGACGATTGAAATGAATACCACGGGCACAACTAGCATCTTCATTAGATTCAAGAAGATGGTACCGAGTGGTTTAAATAGAAATGCGTCAGCTTGTGTGAAAATACCAGGCGTGAAAATATTTAATACTAAACCAACAACTACCCCAGCAATAAGTGCAATAATAATATTTCTGGCCAACTTCATACAGTTCCCTCCTTAACATAATATATTCAACTATACGCATAAATATGAAAGCGCTTACTTGATATTATTCGATATATTTCGAAGAAAGTCAACATAATTAGGTATATGCTTGACGGATTATAAAATAGGTAAAGAGAAATAGAGAATAGTAGAGTAGTCGTTGTCGTTATTCCTAATTAAATAATTCGTAGGAGAAACGATTTTTTATGAGTAATAATTATAGCTAGTAATATGTTATGAACGGAATGATAATAGTTAATACCTTAAACATTTCAAACTGCATAATTAGAGGCTGAGCAAATAGATTAATTGCTTTTAAAATTCAATGTATTGTTTGGTTTTTTGTGAATCTCACTGTACAATTAACGTATCTATTGATATTTTTTTATATTATGATTGGAAGTGTTTTAACTGAAGAAAAGAGGACGGCAAGTAGGAGCAGATGGCGAAAAAAGTCGTAAATTACTTTTAGAAATTTCGGCAATGCAATTTGCTCTACATGGTTTTCATAAAACCAAAATTAGTGAAATCGTGAAAGAGGCAAATGTTACACAGCCAACATTCTACTTATATTTTAAAAGCAAAGAAGCTGTATTCCAGGAATTAGTCGATGTATTTAAAGAAAAACTATATCATCATGTAGCACAAAGTAAACTTCCTGCAGATGTGGCAGAAGAAGGAGTATCCGAGCGAATCGCTTATGGATTACGGGCTGTTTTTGAACTCTTCCAGCAAAATGAAGAAGTTGCCCGGATTGGTTTCGTCGTTTCGGAAGAAGCAACTACTATTAAAGCGCAAATGACTGCACAAATAGAAAATAATCTTACGGAAGAAGCAAGACTTGGTTACTTTCATACTACTGTAAATTTCGGTGTGGTCGCTGCAGCCCTAGTTGGAGCGATTGAATACCTAGCGATTACTAAACTTTGGCCAGGCTCTCATACACCAGATGAACTGGCTGAAGAGATCACACACTTATTTTTACATGGGTTGAAAAAATAACTGGTGAATTGGAGGATAAGCTCTCTTGTAGAGTTAATGCATTTTGATCTTTCGAAGACCTTCAAAATATGTTGTAGCCTATACTGAATTAGGGTTTCTACGGATGTTGAAGTAAATTCACAAATATACTATACGATAGTAGACTTCTACCGGAGTAATAACTAAATAGCTACTGTATTTTTAATGTACTCTTTGAGTAAACAAACTATCACATAGGATTGACACAACTATTTATATACTATAAAATCAATGTCAACACTACTTGGATAATGGTTTACTCAAAGGGGATTAAAGAAATGATGGACTCGAGAAATAAATTAAAAATGATGATTGTAACCGCGTTATTCGCGGCCATTATCGGCATTATGGCACAGCTAACAATTCCACTTCCACTAGTTCCGATCACAGGACAAACACTTGCAGTCGGTTTAGCGGCAACTATTTTAGGTTCACGTTATGGAACGATCTCTGTATTAGTATATTTAGCGATGGGAGCGGTAGGAATGCCAGTATTCTCAGGTATGTCTTCGGGATTAGGTGTAATCTTTGGACCGACTGGCGGATTTTTGATTGGCTTTATTCCAACCGCATTTATTACGGGTTATTATATGGAGCGGACAAGTTTCAAACTACCCAATGCGATTATCGCCAATATACTTGGAATGTTCGTTGCGTTAGCGTTTGGTACAGTATGGCTAAAGTTTATCGCGGAACTTTCTTGGACAGCTGCTATCATGGCAGGCTTTGTTCCGTTCTTAATCGGGGGATTCATCAAAGCTTTTCTTGCAGCATGGGCTGGAATTATGGTTCGAGGCAGATTGCTCGCCAACCGCTTATTGCTCGCATAATTTAATTTTAAATCATGTAAAAACGTTAATTCATATACTATGAGTTAACGTTTTTTAGTAGATGGGTTAGTTCTTTGTGTTTTCATATTAGTCGGATAAGAAGAGCAGTTGGAACACTGAATACTCTAGCGTTCTGATATATACTACTAATAATAAGTATTTTAAATACTGGGAGGGGCTGTTAGTATGAAAATTGCTGTAGCTATAGATGGTTCAGAACATGCTTTTCGTGCAGCGAAATATGCGCTGACGCTTTTAGGGAATAGACAAGACGCAGAGCTTGAAGTGATTTCTGTAACCGACTATAACAAAGTGGAGGATGAACAACACCTGTTGCAAAACCTTAAAAGTTTATCGTTGTATCAAGATCGAATTGTAAGACCAGTAGTCGAGTTGGCGGGAAAAGCGGGAGTTAAAACCACTATCACGCTGTTGCGAGGGAATCCAGATCAAGAAATCATTAAGCATCTGCAAACGGACGATGTTGAACACTTGGTACTTGGTAGCCGTGGAATGAACATGATGCAAGAATTGGCGCTCGGTAGTGTAAGTCGCAGTGTTATGGAGCAAGCAAATTGTCCAGTAACCATCGTCAAATAAATGAAGTCGCCATATAGTCTGGTGTACTAGGCTTTTATGGCGATTTTAATTTAAATAGGATTTACTGTTTTATAAGAAGCAGATAGTTGGATTTTCGTTAAGTACTTGGTAGAATGGTTTTGGATTGTTAGAATAGCTACTTAGTATTGGACTACATGATCCGTGAAGAGGGTATAGAACTTGAGAATGGAATGTTATGTTGGTGACAGAAGCTGAAAGAAAATCTCAATTATAAAATTGAAGAAAGTAGTTTTAGGAGGTTTTATCATGAAGATTGCTGTGGCGGTAGATGGCTCAGATAATTCATTACGGGCAACAGATTATGCGATTATGTTAATGCAACAATTTTCTGGGGCGAAACTGGAATTGATCCATGTAATCGACTTCAATAAAGAAGATGAGCGATTATTAAAACAAAGTCCTAATAGTCTTGATAAGTATCAAAAGAAAAAGTTGCAATCTGCATTGAAGTTAGTAAAGGATAAAGGAATAGTAGCAGAAGTTACAGTTCTTCAAGGAAATCCGCATCAGCAAATCATTAAGCATGTAAACACTAATGAAATTGATCATCTCATTCTTAGTAGTCGTGGTTTAAGATTACTTAAAAATTTAGTCATGGGTAGCGTCAGTCAAAAAGTAATCAAACATGTGAACAGCTCTGTCACGATAATTAAATAAATACTATAAAACAAAACTGCCATAGCGTATCGTTAAGATAGCTATGGCAGTTTTTTGAGTCAGGTTAACATAGCAGGAAGGCTCCGTGACTCATATTGAAACGGTTGTCCTAATGAAAAGCAATTACGCACACATCTTGCACTAAATAAGATATAATACCCCTATCGGTATATAAGGGGTGACAAGAATGAAAGAACAATCGTATGAAAATCATACACGTGTAACGCCATTGCAACACTATATTTGGTTGCCTTTAAGCTTTGTATTGCTTTTGACAACAGCAATCTATGGAATTTATCAATTTGTAAAATACGGTTTCTCAATACAGATTCTGCTATTATTTGCTGTTACCGTTCTCGCTATTATTCCAGGAATGCTCGCACGTATTTATGCATTGTCTTTGCAAGATCGATTAATCGTCACAGAAGAACAGCTTCGTTACTTTATGCTGACAGGTAACCGTTTAGCTACAAAATTGACGAAGTCACAATTGATTGCATTGCGATTTGCTTCAGATGAAGAGCTCGTGGAGCTTGCGGATCGAGCAGTAGTTGAAGGGCTGTCACCTGATGAAATAAAGAAATCCGTGAAGTCATGGAGAGCAGATCATCAGCGGGTGTAATGAAAAAGAGAGCACAAGATCTGAACTAGATCTGTGCTCTCTCTTTATATGGTCACATACTTTATGTGTTGATTATCGGTAAACTGATAGTAAAAAAGCTGAACATAAACAACTTATCATGACAAGTAAAAACACCCTATCTATTGTATTATACCGTGTAGGATAATAATACGTCCTCGCAGCCCCCATCTGATATTGCTTCGCTTCCATCGCAACTGCAATGCGTTGTGCGCGACGTATACTTTGGGCAAATAGAGGAACGGTATAGGATTGCAAACGTTCATACAACCCTTTAACCCCTTTTGAAAACTGGATATTCCGTACTTTCAACGCGTTCCTGCGAATTTGTAGTTCCTCAGTTACAGCGGGAATTAAACGAAAAGCTGCAATGAAACTATACGCATATTTGGACGGCAGACGAAACTGCTGCATCATCGCATAAAAGAATAGTACGGGTTGGATTGTTAAGATAAACGTAAAGCCGACGAAGCCGAATGAAAGGGACTTACTTCCAAGCAAAAGCGCATGTTGAATGCTTTCTTCGGAAATCTTGAATAATCCCCATTGCCATAATACTGCTTCACCCTTACCGAACAACAACATTGTCAACCCAGTGGACAGGAAAGAAATGACTAACGGAATTGAGAGTAATGAAAGTTTCTTCAGTGAATAGCCGCTAAATACATAAAACAATATTCCGTATAAAACTGCTTGTGAGATAGCAAAAGGCAAACTTTGATTCACGAGCGTAATAATCAAGAACGCAAAAAACACAATGAATTTTAGCGCGGGATTGACCCGAAATAACCAGGTTTTGCGTTTAGGTGTGAACCAATTGAACATTCTTCGCACCTCCTGCCACATTAGCCGTATGTAGTACGCCGTCCACTACAGTCCAAATAGCTGTGGCAAAGTTCACTACAATTTCCGAATCATGCGTAACCATCAAAATGGTCATGCCTTCGGTGCGCAGTTGTTCTAACTTCTCGAGAATGGCGAAAGTGTTTCGTGCATCCTGTCCGAAAGTAGGCTCATCAAGTAACAAGATATCCGTATGAGGGGTAAGAGCAGTTGCTACACTCAAACGCCGCTTTTGACCCGTCGATAGCTGATAAGGGTGACGTGAAACAGAATATGGTAAGTTAAATGAGCGTATGAGTTCCTTCGCATAATGTTCGGCATCTGCTTTTGGCATACCGTGCAAAGATACGGTTAACTCTTCCGTAATAGAGTTCGTCACAAATTGCAGCTCGGGGTTTTGAAAGACGAGCGATAGACCTTTAGGAAGTTGTCGTTTCTTCTTTTTCCATATAATTGGCACGCCGTTTACTTCATAGACACCGTTAGTCCGAAGTAGTTGCATGAGAGATAGAAGCAATGTGCTTTTACCAGAACCATTTTCTCCAACAATCGTAATCCAGTCACCAGCCTGTACGGTCGCCTGTTTGACAGAAATCTTCTCCGCTTGACCACGATAGCCGTGAAAATCTTGAATCTGAATTTTCTCTTGAGATGCAACTGCTTGACGATTTTTCGTCATCGATTGAAATGCTTTGGACGTTTTATATTCTTCCCAAACACCCGGATACCAAATGCCATAGCGTTTCAGTTCTTGCTGGAAGTTTGCGAAGATCTCTGCAGGCGACCCATCTGCTATCATAACCCCATGATCATTAAACAGCACCACGCGATCAACCCAGTCAGCAATCAAATCAATTTTATGTTCTACAATAATCACGGTTTTATCAGCGGTCGCTTCTTTAATAGAAGTCCAAATCTGTTGCGTGCCTTCCGGATCTAGTAAGGCAGATGGTTCATCCAAAAATAGCACGTCAGGTTCCAGCAGTAAAACAGAAGCCAATGCTAAACGCTGCTTCATACCTTGAGACATTTCATTGATAGGCGTATGAGGGTCTTTTACATGTAAGTCTACACGTTTCAATACCTCTTCAATACGAAGAGTCATTTCTTCACGTGGGACTTGAAGATTCTCCAAAACGAATGCGAGTTCTTCATCGACATAGGTCATACAGAACTGTGTATCCGGGTCTTGGAAAACGAATCCCCACGAGTCAGGCAACTGAATGTCTTTTACTTTCATTGGCAGTTCGATAGAGTTTGGTATAATGCCGCTTAATACTTGGAGTAAAGTAGATTTCCCCGAACCACTAGGGCCGAGCATGAGAACTTTTTCACCAGGCCGAACAGAGAAGGAGAGGTCTTTAAAGAGCAAACCATCTTCTCCTGGAAACTTTAATCGTAAATCGGTAACGCTGATGTTATTCATAGTAGGATCATTCCTCCGCGTTTACTGATCAAGCAACGTATATTCTTTCTTATCAACAGGTCGAATTAACGATGTCACGCCTGTAGCTTCTAGCGCTCTTACAATATATACAGCGAAAATACCTGTGAAGATGAACGCGCTAATAGCACGTAGTCCGTATTTCACAATGAGTGCCCATGTTTCGAGTGCTGCATATCCATAAATTAAATCGAGTCCGAAACTTGCAAGACATGAAGCGATACCTGCTAACCCAGCGATCATAATGGAATAGCGTTTATAACGGAATGCAGCAAACAGTAATTCAGCAGCAAGTCCCTGTGCAAATCCATACATCAATACTTCAATACCATGACCAGCAAACGCAGACAATGAAGCTCCTGCTATACTTGCGATGAATGCAGTACCTGGCTTTCGCAATAATAAAAAGGCAAATGGCCCTACCATAAACCACATACCGTAAAGCAGTTGACGCGCAACAGGCATGATCGGTTTGACGACCGTATATAAATCATCCCAAAACTTCATTAACACTCCAAACACCACACCGATCATGATAGTGATCAATAAATCGGTAAACTTTAACTTCTTCATACTCTTCCACTCCCTCTTATTTTTTCATACAAAAAAGCCGTCTGAAGAGCAGACGGCCGAGGAAGGAAAGAGATTCCTGTATAATTCCATCGATCACGCTCTCTACGCTGGCATTACCCAGATCAGATTAACGGTCAGCAGTGGATTAACCTGCTATCTCAGCCTGATTCTCTCAAGCACCCGTACGGACAATTATGTAAGCAATCCTAGTATACAACACGTTGAATTGTGTGGCAACTTATGAAATTACTACACGTTTACTAAATTGGCAGCAGTTTAAATTGAACATATAGTATTGAAATCCTGATATACTAAAAGGATAGAGATGATTATAATTAAATTCAAAATACAATGTAAATAGAGTGTAAAAGGAGTTTGTACATGACAAAACTTATCGCGTTTATTGACGTGGAGACGACAGGTATGAGTGCCGAGGCGAGTGAAGTAATCGAGTTAGGCGTGATGCTTGGTGAGTACGATAATAATCGTATTGTTCGGGTGGCTGATGAGTATTGCGAGTTCCAAGAACCGTTCTATTCGATCTCTTCGACCATTACGAATCTCACGGGCATTACCGATCAAATGGTAAGAGGGAAGTCGCTGGATATGGATAGAATCCTGAAAATACTAGATCAAGCAGATGGTATAGTAGCACATAACGCATCATTTGATAGGGGATTCGTCAGTCGACTATTGCCTGAAACGCTCGACATGGATTGGTATTGCTCCGTCCGACAAATCAAATGGAAAAATTACGGCTTTGAGAATGGTAAACTGCAACAATTGCTGAGAGCGCACCGAATTCAAGTGCATAATGCTCACAGAGCGCTAGACGATGCAAAGAATCTTGCGGTATTGTTGAACTCGTCCAATCCTCATCTGGCGGATGATACATTCATCTCCTATTTGATCAATAAAGCGCCGATGAAGAAACCAGCTAAAACAAGATTTTAATAGTGGTGAAAGATGTCCGGGAAGTACTTCCTTGGCATCTTTTTTTATTGATGACTAGTTTTCACAATCACTTCAGTAGCCTTTAGGCATTTTTCTATAAAAAATGGCAGAAGCAAATCAATTATAATGCGTCACTCGTGCATAGTTTTTCCATATGTTATTGCTATACTAATCTTGAAATCAATAGACAAAGGGGATTTATAAATGAGTAAAAAAATTCAAACCGTTATGTTTATAATGAGCGCATTATTAATCAGTGGTTGTAGTGACGATGCGCAATCGAATGATCAGAACAATCGACACATGATGAATCAAAATAGTAACGAAGGAAATCATCACATGACGGATGACTCTACAATGGGAAACGGACATATGAGCCATGACAATGTAGTAAGTTTAAAAGACTCGACAGGTGAAAATGAATTAAATATCCCACCATTGCTAACTAGTGATGCGACAGATCGAACTGAATATACTATCAAAGCGCAAACAGGTAAGGTAGAAATATTTGATGGAGTTACTACAGAAACATTGGGTTATAATGGTGACCTATTAGGGCCAGTTCTTCAGTTTAAAAAAGGTGAAACGGTAAAAATCCACACAATAAATGAATTAGATGAAGAAACAACATTTCATTGGCATGGTTTAGAAGTTTCTGGTGAAGCAGATGGTGGACCGCATAAAACACTTAAACCAGGTGAAAAAGAACTAATAGAATTTGAAGTGACACAAGAGGCAGCTACGTTATGGTTTCATCCACACCCAGAGGGCAAGACATCCGAACAAGTATACAAAGGACTTGCAGGGTTGATATATATTGAGGATTCTAATTCAGCGAAATTAGAAATTCCTAAAGAATACGGAAAAAATGATATACCTTTAGTTTTCCAAGATCGAGTTTTCGATGAGCAAGGTCAATTAGATTATAAATCGGTCATGAACGAAGATGGGACGATAGGGGATACATTATTGGTCAATGGTACGGTAAATCCTGTATTAACAGTAGGTAAGGAACAAGTGCGTCTTCGATTACTAAATGGATCAAACGCGAGGAATTTCACTTTCAAATTGAATACAGGTGAATCATTTGTTCAAATCGCGACAGATGGCGGTTTCTTGAATAAACCCGTCAAATTGAATGAAGTAACTTTGACGCCATCCGAGCGGGCAGAGATAATTATTGATTTCTCACAACTTAAGTCTACAGATAGTCTGTCTTTAATGAATGAAGATGGCTCCATCCTTTTACCGTTTGATGTATTGGATCAAGAAGTAGAAGATACACAAACAACAGAGCGACTAAATGATTTTGCCGTAACGGACGAAGAAAAAAACATGCCGGTAACGAAGAATATAGAGCTTTTCGGGATGATGGAACATGTTGAAATAAACGGAAAGAAATTCGATCCAAACAGAATAGATTTTACTCAAAAGCAAGGCGTGACAGAAGTATGGGAGATCTATAATAAGAAAGATATGATGGGTGGTATGATTCACCCATTCCATATTCATGGCGCACAGTTTAAAATTCTTTCAAGAGATGGAGTAGAACCTCAAGAGAATGAACGAGGATGGAAGGATAGTATTGCTGTTCATCCTGGAGAAAAAGTGAAAATCGCCATCCAGTTTAAGCATAAAGGTGTGTATATGTTCCATTGTCATATTTTAGAGCATGAAGACAACGGAATGATGGGACAAATAGAAGTGAAATAAAATAATTGGGGAGATAGCCAGTGAAATGTTCATTTCACTGGCTATCTTAAGTTTTTTATGAAATAGCGCAAGTGCAAATTGAGTTCATCAGAAGGGAATTCTAATAAGGAAAACTATGGCAATGAATTGATTATACAAAACCATTTTAATGCTTGATACTACTGCTATCTGAGCAAATGATACTAAAACTATAGATAAAGAAAATTAACCAGATGGAAAACTACTGCTTATCATACGGAGCTGCTCTCTCATCCAAATAGCGATAGAGTGTGGATTTACTAATACCTGTTTCTTCTTTGATATCAAATAAAGTGAAATTTTTACTATCATACATTTCAAATGCGCGTTGTAAGTTATCATCAGACTTTCGTGGACGTCCAATTGCTTTACCTTGTTGTTTCGCAACTTGTAAGGAAAATGTAGAGGAATGACTGAGAAAAGTGGTTTGCAGTTTTGCGAAAAACTCTACGTTTTGAAGCAATGTGGTAGATTGCATAGTATGATTAGTTAGCCGTTCGTCCACAAAATAAATAATGAGTTGATCGCGTTCTGCTAAGCGTAAAATATCCCAGAGCTGTTGAAGCGAGTCAGCTAGCACTTCAATGTTTTGTACGTACAATGTGTCTCCTCTTTGGACATCCATTAGTAGACGTTCAAGCTCCACTCTTTTTTTAGCTAGTCCGTGAGACTCTATATAAACCATGTCTGTGGCAAGATCCGCTAACTGCTCAGTAGCTTGCTGATCACCTACAATTGGACGGATATATCCATATTTCATTTTTTACTCCTTACTTCCCAAAACTATTCACTTATGGGACTGAAAATGATATGCTGTTTACATTCTACCATGGATGAACTTTTTACATCACGAGAGGGGAACAATATGCAAACTTTACAACAGCAATGGTTTGGTAATGTGCGTGCTGATATATTGGCAGGTATAGTCGTCGGACTAGCGCTCATACCAGAAGCATTGGCTTTTGCGTTTATCGTTGGGGTCGATCCGCGTGTAGCGCTATATGCATCATTTACTATTGCCGTTATTACTGCATTCGTTGGAGGCCGTCCTGGATTGATATCGGCTGCTACAGGTGCAATGGCGCTAGTGCTTGTTAGTTTAATGGCGGATCATGGCCTAGAGTACGTACTGGCAGCGACTATCTTAACGGGTATTATTCAATTAATTTTAGGTTCACTAGGAGTAGCGAATTTAATGCGCTTCATACCGAATTCGGTCATGCTAGGATTCGTAAATGCATTAGGAATTATGATCTTTATTACACAGCTACCTTATCTAGTCGGTTCGGGTACGATGACGTATGTATTTGCGATCGCTACATTGATTTTGGTGTATGCGGTGCCGCGATTCTTTACAGCAATACCTGCTCCACTTATTGCTATTGTTGTCATGACGGCTATTGCGTTGTTTAGCGGGGTGAAACTGCAGTCAATCGGTGATTTAGGGACGATGCCGAGTTCATTGCCAACATTCTTTTTCCCTGATATCCCATTGAACTTTGAAACACTGAAAATTATTCTGCCGTATTCATTGGCGCTGTCGATTGTTGGGTTACTCGAGTCGTTGCTGACTTCGCAAGTGCTCGATGATATGACGGACACACCGAGTAATAAAAACCGTGAAGCACGCGGACAAGGTATTGCCAATTTCATCACTGGATTTTTCGGTGGAATGGCAGGTTGTGCGTTAATAGGACAATCCGTTATCAATGTTAAATCAGGTGGTAGAGGTCGTCTATCTACATTGACTGCTGGAGCATTTTTAATGTTTTTGATTATTGTATTAGGGGACTTGGTCGTTAAAATTCCGATGCCTGTTCTTGCGGGTGTTATGGTTATGGTGGCGGCAACGACTTTCAACTGGGGATCGTTTAAATTTCTTCGATCTGCACCACGTTCAGAATCGATTGTTATGCTGATTACTGTAGTGATTATTTTATACACGCATAACTTAGCGATAGGCGTAGTGATTGGAGTTATCCTTAGTGCATTATTCTTCGTTGCGAAGATATCACGTGTCTCGGTAACGAATGAAGAGGGTATATATAAAATACAAGGTCCTTTATTTTTTGCTTCTACGACGAAGTTTATTCAGGCATTTGATGATATAAATGACAAACAAATTATCATTGATTTTGAAAATAGTCAGCTGTGGGATGAATCAGCAGTAGGTGCGATTTTAAAAGTGATCACTAAGCTCGAAAGTAAGGGGATTGCGGTCACGATTCGTGGGTTAAATTCTTCAAGTGAACAATTATATGAAAAATTATTGTAAGGGAGTGAACGATATGAAAATTGCTGTAGCAATTGATGGGTCTGAAAATGCGATGCGCGCCGCAAAACACGCGATTATGCTAGCAGAATACTTGCCAAAAGTTACGTTAGAGATTATTTATGTACAGGATCTTAGCAAGGCGAAAGATGAAAGACTGTTATCACAAAGTCCTGAAAGCCTAGCATTGAAACGCGAACAAAAAATGCATCCGATTTTAGCTATGGCAAAGGAATCGGCTGTGGATGCGAAAGTGATCATACTTAAAGGAAATCCTAGCCAGGAGATAATTAACTACGTAAATCAAAAGAAAATCGACAAACTAGTTATCGGTAGCCGTGGTTTAAATTCATTTCAGGAAATGGTTTTAGGTAGTGTCAGTCATAAAGTGATGAAACATGTAGACTGTCCAGTAACGGTGGTAAAATAAAAAGAGATTGTTCACGTATTGAACTGAACCCCAAATGGAGTCGCTTTTTTAAAAGTGTCTACCATTTGGGGTTCAGTTCATAAAACCGTACTAGCGCTTTTTTATTTTTCATATTCATTCCATTTGATTATGTCATGGAATCTTGTTGGACGCTCTCGCTGGGTGATTGCGTATGAAAGTGGATCAAAAGTAACTTCAATATGCATATCAGGTTGAATGTCATCAAAGGATTCGCTGAAGTTGAACCAGGCCGATTCGTAAGCTAGATCTATTATTTCATCCGTAGATAGACCCTCATAATCTTTTGGTTCAAGCCCTAACACAAGCAATACTTGTCCCTGATCTGCAGATGCTACCACGCCATCTAACGTCTGGGTTCGAAACTTTCCCGTTAAATATGGAATAGATTTCTTTTCCGTGAACGCTGTGATGACTTGTTGATGCTCTTTTTGGAAAGCGTCTAGTATTTGTCGTTGGGTTGTTTCATCATTAGGTTTATTTCGTTGCAACCAGTTCATTACATTTGTATGACGCTGAGTGTATGTCAGAATCACTTTGAAATATTGATCATAAGAATAGCCGAAGTTGTCCATCTGTGCTTTTTTAACGCTTTTTAATTGCTCTTCGGTAAAATCATTAAAAAATGACTGCTGTTGCTCATTAATAATTGTATCAATTTCCTCTCTGTCTTCTTTGTAGCCCTGGGAAGCTGCATAGTCTATAACAGAATCAATCTCTAGAATACTTTGAAAGACTCTGTACCGTAATTCATCAGAGTCACCCTGATCAAGCCGTTCGCTTTGAAGCATGAGATCATATAATGTTTCGTCTATTTTATATGTACTACCATTAGTGCTAGTAGAACCGTTTTGTAAGACATTGAACGTGATCAATACTATAGCAGCTAAAACGATAGCAGAGGCAACAATAGGAAAAGGATTTCTTCGTTTTGGTTTACGTCCACCGTAAAGGACTCGTTGCTTTAATTCTTCCTTATCATTGAAAACGTCTCCCGCCGCAGCGTCTAAACTTTTTTTTACCTTATTCAATGGAAAGCACCTCCCAATAATCAGCTGACAGTTTATCTTTTAACAAAATACGTGCTTTGGTCATTCTCGTTTTTACGGTGTTTTCCGATAGATCAAGAAACGCAGCAACCTCTCGCATAGTTAGTTCTTCGTAATAATAAAACAGTATAATTTCTCGATACTTTATAGGTAATGCCAATATAGCAGAAGCAATCGTAGACTTTTCTTCCTGTAGAATCAATCGATCATGTTCAGTATGTATAGTTTCTGCCCATTCTTTATTAAATTTCAAATGTCGGAAAGACCAGCTTCGCAAATGATCTTTACAGCGGTTCACTGTTAATTTCGTTAAGTAAGCACGTAACTTTCCTTGTTCTTGATAATTCGTTTTCTCGTAAAATGAGATGAAGACCTCCTGGACGATATCCTTCGCCAGTTCACGGTCACGTAAATAGAAGTAGGCCATTTTCAATAAATGTTCCCCATACGTATCCATTACATGCTCCAGTTTCGCCGAATTCATATCCACCACCGCCTCTCTACTACTATAACGAAGCTCAAATAGAAAAAGTTTTAATCCGCTAAAGTTTTATGTGAAAAACGAAAAAACACGACGAGAAATTCTCGTCATGTTTTTATGAAAATTAGTTTACGACCTGATCTTCGAGATTTTTCCACAGATGATGGGCTTCTCTCGCAATATGTTCTAACAAATCGGGCGGAGCAGTCGTAACCGCGGCACAAGCTTTGATCAGTTCACTTAATTCCAACTTAAAAGCTTCCAGTGCTTTTGCTTCTTTTATCACCATTTGATTGAATGTATTCAACACAGGTGATACTTCATTCCGTGGTCTGCGAATGATGGTCTTCAAAGCTTGAGCTTGTAATAGAAGGTTTTCAAACTTCCTTGTCATTGCACGCACTTGATCATGCAATTCATAATTGGAAGCGTCCACGTAATGACTAATAAATATAAGGTGGTCAAGCATTTGACGAAGCCAGAAGTTGCTCTCATGCAGTGTCGCGTCAGCTGGCGTGATGTAAGAATTCGTTTCAATTAATTTGAACACACGCTCTGCTTCTTCAGCTTCTCGAATCATATGATCAAGAAGAGAAGTAGGAGTTGAAATGATGACGTCGCAATGCAATGCGCGATCCATCGTATGAATTAGTAGGTCAGCGAACTCTTTTGTAGAGCTCTTTGCCTCGTCGATAATCAACCCGATATCACCAGTTTTGGATTCAGTCTTTTTAAATATTTTCCCCATGCGGTCGACCATTTGCTGATTGGCACGAGCTAGTTCCAACTCATGGTGACTAATTTCTCGATCGAAAAACTCCCCATGCTCAAAGTTATTGCGCACCCAAAAATCGATAATACCGTACGTATCCCGTTCATAATTATCCGTATAACCAGCCATTTGTACATACCCCCTAATTTACCTATCTCATATCCATACCATCCTATTCCTTTCTTGTGTGGATTATGTATAGACAGGGTATTGTAGTAGAAAGCCATCTATTTCTTGGAAGAGTGTATATACTGAAGAAAGAGGTGTTGTCATATGAAAATAGGTATAATTGGAACTGGCAATATTGCGCAGTATCTATTAGAAAGTATTAATAAGAACGCCAAAGTGGAAGCTGAAATTGTCTCGATATTCGGACGTAACCAAGAGGTGGGGCCAAGGCTGGAATCACAGTACAGTGCAAAGTTCTATACAGACTTTCAGGAGTTCATTCATTCTCCTATGGATGTAGTCGTGGAAGCTGCAACGATTGGAGTTGCGATGGAGCATATGGAAGAAGTACTGGAGAATAAGAAAGACCTGATATTGAGCAGTATCGGGGCCTTTAAAGATGTGGAGTATTTGAATGAAATGAAAGAAGTGGCACGGAAGAATCAGCAACATATTTATTTGCCTTCAGGAGCGATTGGGGGACTGGATCTTCTACAATCAGCAAATTCTCTAGGCGGATTAAAGGAAGTACGCATTACGACTAGAAAGTCCTACCAATCACTAGGACTTGAAGTAAAGAATGTAGAAGAATGCATGTTTGATGGCGTAGCAATAGAAGCTATTGAAAAGTTTCCTAAAAACGTCAATGTCGCATTACTATTATCAATTGCAGGACTTGGTGCAGATAAAACAGCAGTACGCGTAATAGCAGATCCAAATGTTCAACGAAACACACATACTATTGAAGCAGAAGGTGATTTTGGCAAAATGAATTTATTAATTGAAAATGAGCCAATGCCAAACAACCCTAAAACAAGCTATCTTGCGGCATTGAGTATAGTTTCCACTTTACAGAATAGAGGAAACGCGATTACCGTAGGTAGCTGAATTAAGAATTGAGGTTTTTTTACAAACAAAAGGCTGCCCATCACAGGGTAGTCTTTTGTTATGACTATATTTTAACTAATCGAGATACCGGAATTATTTATACTTTTTCCGTCTCGCCACTCAATTTCCACTTCGAACTTATACTTATCGTTTTCTTTTTCCAATTTAATTTCGAGTTCTACTTCAGAAGCAGGTGTTACACCATGATTTTTCCCATCGTGTGTCAATGTAAAAGTACCATCCTCTTTCAACTTTTTTGCAAGTGTTTCAAGAAATTCAGCTGCCTGGATGAGTGACATTTTTTCTTCGTGATCTACTAAGACAACAGAAGTACTTTTATTTTCATTCCACATCTTACATCCACCTCCTCGATTAGTAGGTATTCAATTAACTATACCATAATGAACAATCGTCACGAAGTACGTTAACTAGTGTTTTAAGCCTTGCATAGTATTAGGAAAATATATTGGGAAAAGTAATAAAGTGGTGAGTTGATAAGGGTTAAAAGGGGTAAGAGAAGTAAATAGGTTACTGTAAATAATTACTAACACTAGATTTCTGACTGTAGGTGAAAAGTTAGACGGAAATAGAAGGTTCGTTATTACATGAACAATGAAAGAATTACGTCTAGGCGGTTAAAATCTTCATATTACAGTCACACTGTTATATAAAAAGAACAATGATTCGTTATTATTAATTGAGGGGATGTCTATATGGATACGAATATAAAAAAGTTGCATGATATAAAAAAAGCATTGAATGCCAAGTTCTTTGAACGTGAAAACGAAGTAGAAGGAATATTAGTAGCCCTCCTTTCTAAACAACATATGTTAATGATAGGGCCAGCTGGGACCGCCAAATCTGCTTTATCCGTAGAACTTGCGAAAATTGTTAATGGCACGTCGTATTTTCAATGGTTGCTGACAAGATTCAGTACCCCCGAAGAAGTATTCGGACCGCTGTCGCTAAAAGACTTAGAAGAAGGTGTATATAAGCGCAATACCGCTACTAAAATGCCAGAAGCACATTTGGTGTTTTTGGATGAAATTTTTAAAGCAAACTCTGCAATATTAAACAGTTTATTGACTTTAATTAACGAAAGACTATTTTATAATGATGGACAACCCATAAAAGCACCATTAATGTCGGTCATTGGTGCTTCAAATGAATATCCCGAAGAAGGAGAAGGGCTTGAAGCTTTATTTGACCGATTCTTATTACGATTCGAAATTAATTTCATCGCGGATGAATCAAACTTTGTATCGATGATGAAGGATGAAGGCGAACATGTTGAAATTCCAACGATGCATTTGGACGACTTAGTGCAACTTCAAATTATGACTAATAAGGTGCATATTCCGGATGAGGTATATGAGACATTGTCTACCATTCGAAGAGAACTTCAAGACGAAGGAATTCAACCTTCTGATCGTCGATTCAAGCAATCTTTGGGCATCTTGCAGGCGAGAGCTTTACTCTATCAAAGAGAATCGGTTCAGACAGATGATATGGTGATTCTTGAAAATGCACTGTGGGAGACGTTGGATCAAAAAGAAACTGTGTGCACGATTGTCCGTAGACATTCACAAGATGGTGTAGCACAAAGGCTTTCTACAATTGAAAATGAAGCGAATGAAATCTATGATTCGGCAGTACGTGATCAGTCAACAGAAGCAGGCATGGAAGCGGTCCAGAAAATCACTGTATTATCGAAGGAATTAAATGATTTAAAAGAGCAAAATAGTAGTCGATCTGCTGAAGTGGATCATGTCCAAAAAGTAATTATGACCTTAAAGAATGAAGTGGAAAGTAGTCGAATGGATACTGCTTACTATAGTGATACGAATGAAAAGAAAGATGAAAATGGCGAGCAACATGGAGTCTTTTTTAGAATGTAAAAGGAGTGATATTCGATGAAAAGAAGTAAGATAATTAGAGATCATCGCTCCGTACTGAATACAGATGCATTTGATAAAAGACGTTTTAAAGAACTGTTCGAGATGTCAGATGGTTTACAAAAGGTTAGGGAAGAAGGGCAATTGCCAACTATAGAAGCGTTGCTTGGCGATGTTTGGGCATCACTATATAAAATGAAACCAAGAATTATAGTAGAGCGAATAGATCCAGCCTTAAAACCGAACAAGACCATTGTAGAAAAGCTAATGAAAGATGAAAACTTTGAAGAATATAGAAACTTTACTCGTTTGGACGATCTGGCCGCGACTGTGTGTACCGTGAAAATGGTTGAGAAGATCAATCTATGGTTAGCTGAAGCAAAAGCTTTAGATGAAGAGTTGCTGAAGTGTATGGAAGCGGTAGAAGCGCTACAAGAAGACGTGCCGATTGAGCGGTTGGATGAACAACAAGAGGAACTAGAAGAAGGACCTGTCCAGCAACTAGCCGAGGCTACGGACAAGTTAAACGATCAGCTAGAATTCACACTTGAAACGAATGGCGAACGATTTTTGCAAGCGATCGATGAAGCGGTGGAAGAGTCGATCAAAGTAAAAGACAGCCTGATTTCTCTGATGGGTGGGAGCAGTGCAGGTAAAGGAGACGCAGAGTTGAAGAAAGTTCCATTGCGTGAACAACTTGCAGTGGCGGATCAAGTAGCGATGGATCCTAAAATGCAAGAAATTGCAGAGTGGGCTGGTCGTTTTCAAGAAGTAGCACGTGAAAAACAGAAGACGAGCTATGTGGAAGCGATCGAGAGGCGTGGCGTAACAATTGGAAACGAAATGGAACGCCTCTTGCCGATAGAATTAGGACTCTATTCAAATGACTCGACGAAAAAGGATTTTTTGCGCCGCTTTGCGGAAGGAAACACGATGCAGTTTGAACAGAAGAAGCGAGAAAATCTTGGCAAAGGTCCGATTGTTTTTTGCCTTGACCAATCTGGAAGTATGAAGCTGCTTGATACCCAGTCAAAAGGGTTCATCTTGGCACTTCTATCAATCGCAAAAAAACAACGCCGAGATCTATGCGTTCTATTATTTTCTACGACCATTCAAAAAGAAGTATTTCGTAAAGGCAAAATCACTTCAAATGAACTTGCGCGACTAGCTAGAACGTATTTGGGTGGGGGAACAGACTTTACACTGTCACTGCAAGGAGCCCTCGAAGTAATAGAAGACAGTACTTTCAAACATGCAGATGTCATTTTCGTTAGTGATGGAGAAGATGAAATTAGCGAGAGTTTCCTAACCGAATTCAACGATAAGAAAAAACAAAGGGAATTCAATGTACTGACCTTAGCAATAGGGAAAGATACGGCCGTCGCTGAATCATTCTCAGACCGTGTAATTCATGTAACTGATTTTGATGACGAAGGAAGCTTTATCGCTTTTGAAACCTACTAAATGCAATACCTAAACCCTTCAATTGCGAAGGGTCTTTTTTGTTTATCATAATATGATCTTTTTTGGGTATTCTAATCAAAACATACAAGCTAGTTGAGGTGATTGGAATGCTAATTGAAAGATCGTCTTCTTGGAAGGAAGGGTTTATTCAACGACTTGAAAACCATGAACCATGGAATAATTCCGTGCTGTATAGCATGAGCTATGACATCACGAAAAATAACTTAATTACTGATTTTACTGGATTGCAGTCACTTGCTTACTTACCGAACGTTAAACCGTTACCCCATCAAATAAAAGCAGCTGAACGAGTAATTGAACAGATGAACGGTAAAGCGATTTTAGCGGATGAGGTAGGGCTTGGGAAAACCATTGAAGCAGGTCTAATCATTAAAGAATACTTGCTCAGAGGACTTGTGAAAAAAGTACTGATACTAGTACCCGCCTCTCTCGTCAATCAATGGGTGGAAGAATTGTACACGAAATTCCACATCCCTGCGCTGTTGTACAAAAAGAATTATGCGCTCGATTATGTGGATGTAGTAGTAATGAGTATGGATACTGCCAAACGCAGTCCACATAAGGAAAAAATCTTTGCACAAGATTATGATTTAATTATTGTAGATGAAGCGCATAAATTAAAAAATCATCAGACGATTAGTTATGAGTTCGTACAAAGTTTGAAGAAGAAATTTTGTTTATTGCTTACAGCCACACCGATTCAAAATGATACGTTTGAATTGTTTTATTTAGTGACGCTACTTAAACAAGGTCATTTAGGAAACTATGAAGAGTTTTCTTCCGTGTTCTCTGCAAAAAACCGTGATGAAGAACGAGATAGTTATTTGAAGGAACTAGTCAGCCAAGTTATGGTACGTAACAGACGACAGGACACGGGTGTGGAATGGTCCACACGGAAAGTTCATACGGTTCCTATCACATTCACGGACTATGAAAGACAAGCCTACACTGCTGTATCCAATCTGAAAGAAATATCCCCGGTATTTTCAGATGCTTTTTCCACGATGACATTACAAAGAGAAATGTGCAGCAGCCCCGAGGCGACAATCGGTACATTGATGAAGTTATTGCCAGAATGTAAGCAAGTAGAAGAAATCACACATGTGGAAAAGGTCATTGAACAACTAGAGAAATTATCGATTCATTCAAAAGCTAAAAAGGCAACAGAACTGATTTTACAAGCGAATGACAAGGTAATTATTTTTACTGAGTATCGGATGACACAGCTGTATTTAAGTGATTATCTGTATGCGAATGGTATATCAAATGTCATTTTTAACGGAAAGTTAAGCAAAAGTAGCCGGGAATGGATTAAGCATTTATTCAAGCAACAAGCGCAAGTACTAATTGCGACAGAGTCCGGAGCAGAGGGAATCAACCTTCAATTCTGCCATCACGTCATCAATTACGATCTTCCGTGGAATCCGATGAAGTTGGAACAGCGGATTGGTCGTGTGCATCGATTAGGGCAGGAGCACGATGTACAGATTTATAATTTAGCTGTGAAAGAGACGATTGATGACCATGTGATGAAAGTGTTGCAAGGAAAGATTGAGACATTTGAACAAGTAGTAGGGGAACTAGATGATATTTTGGAAATGAAAGAACGGTCTGTGTGAAGGAGGAGAATTTATGCATTCGACTGAGATCCATACGTACCTTCACAGATTCTTTACGGAGAATGACTGTGAAATACTTCATGGAAATGAACATTATCTAACCGTGCAACTAACAATTGATATGGATAAAAGAATCATGAACCGACCTTTTTATTGGAGGTATATAGAAAGTGTTAATGAGATACCGAATCCCGCGCAGCTTACGTTAATTACAGATATGAAGCAACTGCAAAATGGGATGAAGGGGGAAGTAATCCATCTTGGGTCCCCGCGATTGCATCAATTATTTCAAGTAACGAAAGAAATGGGACAGTTTGTAAAACTGTATGAGCGTGTAGGGGCTAACAACGAGCAGCAGATTCTGACACCATGGGTTGGTGTCAATTATAAAGTGTCATTCACCAGTCATCAAACGAAGGAGATCTTATATTCAATAGGTATCAATTTGATGACAGGGGCAGTCGTAAAAGAGTTCCAGGAAACTATTGGCATGCGAGATTTATCCGACCAATCGTCTGAACAAGTATTTCATTTACCTTTTATCATTACACCTGTCCGCGCGCTTGATCGATTGGATGCTGTGATCACAAAAGTGATTGAAGGTGAAGATCTAACATGGGTGGAGGAAGCAGAAAAGAGATGGAGGAAAGACCAGGCGGTATTAGATTATTTCTATGAAGGGCAGGAACCGAAACCTGAGTGTTATGAGATGGAAAAGCGGGCAATGGAAGAACGTTTTAAGCCACGGATTACGGTGGATGTTGTGAATGGTGGGTTATTTTATTTAAAATAGAAATCAAAACAGCGCGCAAGTGAATCTACTTTCACTTACGCGCTGTTTTGAATCTGACTGTTTATAGGATAAACTAATAGCAATCAAGAAAAGTGTGGTGAGTTCATTGTTTACAATTATGCTAATCGAAGATGATCAAACATTATTTGAGGAAATAAAAGAACGTTTAACGCAATGGTCTTACTCAGTGGCCGGAATTGAGGATTTTGCAAATGTAGTGCAAGAATTTACGGAAATCAAGCCAGATCTTGTAATCATCGATATCCAATTGCCGAAATTCGATGGATTTCATTGGTGTCGGATGATTCGAACGCATTCGAATGTCCCGATTATCTTTCTATCTTCACGGGATCACCCGACTGATATGGTGATGTCGATGCAACTCGGAGCTGATGATTTCGTTCAAAAGCCATTTCATTTCGATGTACTGATCGCAAAGGTCCAAGCTATCTTACGGCGTGTCTATAATTACAATACCGATCAAGTGTTAGAAATAAAAACTTGGTGTGATACAACTGTCGATTTTGTGAAAGGTACGCTTACCAATGAGAACGGAACTATTGAGTTGACGAAGAATGAGATATATATTTTAAAAATATTAATAGAAAGAAAGAATGAAATTGTATCAAGGGAAGAAATCATTACAAGTCTTTGGGATGATGAACGTTTTGTCAGCGATAATACGCTGACAGTCAATGTCAATCGTTTACGTAAACGGATCGCAGAGATCGGCTTGGTAGATGTCATTGAAACAAAAGTAGGGCAAGGGTATATGGCGAAGGAAAAGCAATTATGATCCGGAAATTTATAAGAGAACGTGTTAGTTGGATCGTGTTCTTCATCTTCTTGCAATTGCTCGTGCTAGCAATGGGTTACTTAGACACAAGTGTTCCATTTTTGTCTACGGTCTATATAGTATTCATTTCCTGTTTATCTTTCATTATATTTATAGTCATGCGTTATGGAAAAGAAACGAGGTATTATAAACACTTAGAATCGTTAGAACCATCATTCGATCTAACTGCAATACCTGAAGCTAACAGTCCTTTCGAAGCTATTACTTCCGAAAGAGTTTCCAATCAAATTCAAGTGTTTAAAAATCAATTGGATGAATTACAAATTAGTTTAGAGCAAGAGAAAGATGACATGTTAAATTGGATACATGAAGTGAAAACACCACTGACGACGCTACAATTAATGATCGAACGCACCGAAGATCCTGCGCTACGCTCACAGTTGATGTATGAGTGGCTTCGCATCCATTTGTTACTCGACCAGCAACTACATCAAAAGCGTATCCCGTTCATCCAGAATGATTTATATATCGAAAAGACAGATGTGCAGAAGTTGCTATTTCAGGAGATAAAATCATTAAAGCAATGGTGTATGCAAAAGCGAATCGGTTTTGATGTATCATTGGAAACAGTAGACGTGCTGTCCGATGCAAAGTGGCTCGGCTTCATTCTAAGGCAATTGCTGACGAATGCAGTGAAATATAGTGAGGATTCGGACATACGTATCGGGAGTGCTAGCAAGGATGGTATCACCACGTTAACGATCGAAGATTTTGGGCAGGGCATCGCTTTAAGGGACTTATCACGTGTTTTCGATAAAGGCTTTACTGGAACAACAAACCATCAAAATCATTCTGCCACAGGAATGGGACTGTACTTAGCAAAACAAGTTGCGGAATCTCTCTTGATTACGATTAAAGTAGAGTCAACAGTAGGAGAAACTACGCGGTTCTCTTTGATCTTTGCAAAAGAAAACGAAATGATTCGTATAGCGCGTTTGTAAAAGCATGTGACAGTATCGTCACATGCTTTTTCTACTTGTCATATTAAAGGCAGGAGAAAAATCCGTACATTGATTAAAATAGAATAAACAAGGAGTGATAAATATGGTTATTTTACAAGCAACGAAAATCTATAAAACATACGGCAATAAATTCAATAAACAGGAAGTATTACGTGCGTTAGATCTTGAAGTAGAAAAAGGTGAATTCGTTAGTATCATGGGAGCATCGGGTTCGGGGAAAACGACTCTGCTGAACGTTCTTTCATCCATTGATCGCGTTAGCCAGGGAACAATCAGTATAGAAGGGCAGAACCTCAACGACATGAAAGAAAAGCAAATGGCCGAATTTCGAAAACGGCATCTAGGCTTTATCTTTCAGGACTATAACCTACTCGATACGTTAACAGTAAAAGAAAACATACTGCTTCCCTTATCGGTGCAGAAAGTTTCTAGAAAACTAGCCAATGAAAAGTTTCTTGCTGTGGCAGAAGAATTAGGGATTTCAGAAATTGCTACGAAATATCCGAACGAAATATCAGGTGGACAAAAGCAAAGGACATCTGCTGCCCGAGCATTTATTCATGATCCAAGCATCATTTTTGCGGATGAACCAACAGGCGCTCTTGATTCAAAGGCGGCATCTGATTTGTTAAACAAACTAAGTGATCTCAACACGAAGCGAAATGCCTCTATTGTGATGGTCACTCATGACCCACTTGCCGCAAGCTTTAGTGAGCGTGTCGTGTTTATCAAAGACGGACAAATTTATACGCAACTGAATAAAGGAGCCCAAACACGAAACGAATTTTTCAATGATATTATCAAAACACAAGGTGTTCTGGGTGGTGTGCAATATGACGCTTAACCAGTTAATCTTCCGCAATATCAAGAAAAATCTAAAGCATTATTATGTGTATATCTTTGCTCTGGTTTTTAGCGTAGGCTTGTACTTTTCATTCGTAACTTTGCAGTTTGATCCAGCATTGGACGAAGCAACTGGAGGAGTGAAAGGTGCTGCAGCAATTAAATCAGGTTCAGTTTTTTTGATTGTTATCGTATCTGTATTTTTGCTATATGCTAACAATCTATTCATTAAACGCCGCAGTAAGGAAATTGGATTATTCCAATTGATCGGGATGACGAAAGGAACTGTTTTTCGTATTTTAAGTGTCGAGAATTTTGTGTTATACATCGGTTCTCTCGTTGTAGGGATATTTTTAGGGTTTTCAATGTCCCGATTACTCATGCTGATTCTATTTAAGGTCACTGGTGTAATGGATGTTGCGACTTTGCGTTTCTCTTCAGAGGCATTATTTCAGACATTGGTCGTATTTGCGGCAATCTTTGTATTGATTTTGATTATGAATGCGATATTTATTAAACGACAAAGTATATTGTCTTTGTTCCGTGTGACTACTGTGACGCAGCAACGAGTGAAAAAGATGACAGTATTTCAAGCGGTCATCGGTGTGTTCGGTATTCTCCTCATAATAGTTGGTTATTATTTATCAGCCCGATTATTTAGTAGTGTGTTCCTCGTGAATCAGCTATTTCTAGTGATGATTGTCATACTCGCTTCCGTGATTGTAGGAACGTATTTATTTTATAAAGGATCGGTCAGCTTTATCTTTAACCTGATTCGTAATCGTAAAGGAGGATATTTGAACGTTAACGACGTACTATCGCTCTCTTCGATTATGTTTCGAATGAAATCGAATTCTTTTCTATTAATGATTATTACATCTTTATCTGCGCTATCTATAGCATTACTTTCGTTAAGTTATATCTCGTATTATTCAGTAGAGAAATCAGTAGAGCGAACTATTCCTGCTGACTTTACCATTCCTGATAAAACACGTGCAATGGAGTTTACACAGGCACTTGAAAGTAAAGGCATCGCCTTTACAGAGACAGCTATTGATCTATTGACTACACCTGTTGATTTATCGAGAGTTCTATCTATTCCGGTTGGGGATAGTCCAGATGTGAGTTATACCGATACAGAAATGATCGTCATTAGTGATGAAGGATTGTCGGAGATAGACGTAGCAGAAAAGGAAGTGCTCTTCGTCAACTCCGATAGTTTGACGGAAAACTTCATGAAATTCCAAGAGAATCAGCAAGTCGAATTTCAAGGTAAAGAGCATTTGTATGATCTGACACTAAAAGGGACGGAAAGGGTAGCAGTTCTCCCAACGCGTGTGACCTATGCTTTCGTTGTCGCGGTAGTGGATGATCAAGTATTCCAGGTAATGAATAAAGACAAAGATCCTTCTATTACATCCGAATTTACAGAGTATCATGGGGTGGATATTGACAATGAAAATGATGTGGAAAAAGCAAATGAATTATTTAATGAATTGGGGATAAACGACTGGGCAGGGCATGAATCGAAGGTTGAAGAAAGAATTGAACAAATGCAAGCTGCGGGCATGATCATGTTCATCGTCGGGTTCCTTGGCCTCGCTTTCCTTGTAACGTCTGGGTGCATACTATACTTTAAACAGATGGATGAAAGTGAAGATGAAAAATCCAACTACACCATTCTTCGTAAACTCGGCTTTACACAGACAGATTTACTTAAAGGGGTTCAACGAAAACAGCTATTTAACTTCGGTATTCCATTAATCGTCGGTCTTTTTCACAGCTATTTTGCTGTGAAATCCGGCTGGTTCTTATTTGGTACTGAAATGCTGACACCAACGATTATTGTGATGTTCATCTACACAGCACTTTATTCTATATTTGGTTTGCTTTCCGTATTGAATTATAAGCGTGTCATTAAAGAATCTCTATAACACAAGAACACCCCTGACACAAATCAAAGTCAGGGGTGTTTTACTATAAATTAGTTACTACCTACTAATTCAGCTACTACGATTTGATATGCTTTATCTAAATTAGCCAATTGTCTAGCTTTTTCTGCAGAGTTATTAGTGGAATCTTCGGATATTTGTTTCTTTACATCTTTTACTAGTATGGGAAGGGGGGTAGAGTGAGTGCTTACTCGATCCGACATCAGTGTATCCTTTAATAAGTTTGTAAAGTCATCAATTGTTTGATTGTGCATAGTTCATTCTCCTCATCGTGTTTTGTATTGGTTCGTTGACATGAAAAAACATCCGTCCGGTAAATACCTGGAAGGATGTTAAGTGGGAAGCCATGACGAATTAAACGGTTCAGTCGGATATTCATATATAGTGGATCGATAGAAGCTGTATCGAAGCCACCTATTGAATGTCCTGATCCCGTTTTTTCGTACGTCGGCTTGTGTATGATTGTTCATAAGCCGCACTTGACACCTCCTATCCGCGTAGGGTATTGGTGTGTACTGATCTAGGCAGGTCTCCTGGCTCGTCTTCAACGTATAATTCACCTTCCCATTTCCCTTGCGGTGAAACAGTGGTAACGAATTATACTCCAACTCACAGTTGCGGGACAGCATCGGTTTTTCACCGATTTCCCTTTTAAGCGTTTAAGAAAAATAAACGCACCTATCTCTAACACGATATTCAGTTGCTCTTTCAGTATATCACTATTATTTATGAAAGGAACAAAATAGCGCAGTATCCATATAGGATCTGCACTATAACTTTTGTCTGTAATCATGTTACCCACTCAGCGAATGACGAGTCGCGTTTCGTTGATATAAATATACTCCAACAAATACAATAAACTCAGACGCAGGGATAGATAGCCAAATACCATTTAGCCCAAAGAAGCGTGGTAAGATCATCAAGAAAATCAACATAATGATAATTTCGCGAGAAGCGGTGATCCAAGTGGCCATCCGTACATTGCCGACTGACTGATAATACGTCATCATCACGAAGTTTGTACCTGTGAATAAATAAGCAATGAAGAATAAATTAATTCCGGTAGTGGCCAAATCTCTGACGGCTTGTGGGAAGTCTCCGAAAATCGATACAATAGGGCCCGCTGCAAACTGGCCAACGAGGAAAAACACAGCACCTGCGATGACTACAGTAAGGGTGGCCTTTTTTACGGTTTCCTTCATTCTTTCTCGGTTGCCAGAGCCTTGATAATAACTGATCAGTGGCTGAATTGCACCACCCATTCCTAAGAATAGCATTAGCATGACACTGTGCACATAGTTCAAAATAGAGAATGCTGCAACACCTTCTGTACCAGCCATCCGTTCAAACGCAATATTATGTGTAATGGTAAAGAAAGAAATCCCTAACTCAGATAGAAAGCTCGGGAATCCGACAAATAGGATTGCTAAAAACAACTTTTTATTGAACTTTAAACGAATCAGTTTCAAGTTATTATTCTTCTTAAAGAAATGGGTGACCAGTACTAGCATGCCCAAAAAAGAAGCGATAATTGTAGCAATTGCAGCACCGGCAACGCCGTAATCTAAAATGAATAAGAACACATAATTCAAGATGATGTTCACGACAGAAGTCACAATTAGCCCCGCCATTGAAAGATTTGGTGCTCCGTCGTTCCGTACGAAAATACTAAATGTGTTCTCTACAGTAAAGATAAAGCCAAACAGTAAAATCACAAATAAGTATTCCGATACATAAGGGAAAGTGGTCGTATTCGCTCCTAGTGCGTACGCTAGCGGATCCCTAAAAATAAAGGCGGTCAAGCCTAGTATAATGGTGAAAAAGAATATAGAAAGAATCGCATGTGTGAAAATCGAACGAGCCTTCTGAATATCTTTGGCACCCATCGCCATGGAGTATTTTGTGGCGGCACCTATACCAATCCATAAAGAAATAGCAAAAAAGATAGTATAAACGGGAGCCGAAATTCCGACTCCCGCTAATGCTTCTGCACCCAATCGATTACCAACCATGATGCCGTCCGCCACAATATTGATTGCCATTAGTAACATACCGACAGTTGAAGGTATTAGGTAACGTAAAAAGATACGTCCTACTGGCTCAGTATCCAATTGATTGAATTTGGGTGAAGATGAATTCATTGCAAAGGACTCCTTTGAAGATCAAGTTCCATGATGAGGCAAGGGAATTCACCTACATCATCAATTTTTCCATTTAACTTAAAACCGAATTTTTCGTATAAATGCTGTGCGGCTTTATTACTTGGATAAATACTTAAATATATCTTGTCGCATTGATACTTTTCTTCCATTCTGGTAAGTAGGAGTTTAAGAAATCTGCTGGCATAACCTTTACCTTGATGATGCTGATCTATCATAAAACGATCAAGCCATACATTGCCATCTGCTTCACGTCCATGCATCGCATAGCCGACTAATTCTTCTCCATCATATAATCCAATGGATTTCCATTCTGGTTCAAATTGAGATTGTGCTAGTGAAAATGAATTGCTTTCAATAAAGTTCTTTTGGTTTTCGTGTACGGATAAATAGGCAACATCTTGCCAATTTTCATTCGTTACCTCACATGCGTGGAGGCTCATAATTCCATCTCGCTTTCATATTTTGTAAAACAGAAAAACTTTTAGTGTTTTATTAGTTTTTTAGTCGTCACTTTTCTTAATAAATCCAAACAACAGGATGTCCACAATAGAATCCAGTGCTTCGGTTACGGTCATGCGATTTTCGTAGAAAAACTTTCGATCAAGAGTGGAGTTCGTTGCATCTATAATCAATTTCATTAGTAACTCTACATTTTGATCGGCAATAATACCTTCATGAATACCTTGTTCAATTAATTCGCGCAGTTCATCCCATTCATGAAGTGCAGAGTGGACGCGTTCCCATTGTACGGGATGTGTTTTTTTCATCTGATCGAGGATTTGCCAGTTATAAAAATCATTATACTTTGGGATAACTGTAATGACTTTCTTGATCTTATCTACAAGTTGTAGTTCAGTGTCTTTCATGATGATATCGGTTTTTTCATCAAACTCTTGTAATGTCGAGTCAATAATCGCATCTAAAATTTCCGTTTTTGAAGAAAAATTTTCGTATAACGTTCGTTTACTGATGCCCAGTCTTTTCGCTAGATCATCCATTGTGAACTTCATACTTTTCTCATGAATTTCTTCGAGGAAAGCTTTCATAATACGTGCTTTCATTTATCGTACCCCTATCTTTATACATATCAAGTAAAACTTAAAAAACAAATATAGTTTTCATCGTTCATTTTATTATAAATACTTTTAATGAAAAAAGCAAAGACTACTGCTTAAAAGTAGTATTAATTAAATATATAGGCTTATAAAACTCTTGGAATGGGTAGTTTTACTGTATACGTACAAGAGAGGGTGAGATTGTATGGGTGAAAGGAAATTGGTTGTAGCTGTAGCTGGCGCAAGTGGTTATATCGGCAATAATCTATTGAAAAAACTTAAAGGAAAAGCTAAAGTGATTGGTCTGTCACGAAATGGTGATCAGAGGCAGAATACGGAAGATATAGAATGGCGTTCTTGTGATCTATTTTCTATGAAAGATGCGGAGAAGAGTTTAGCTGGTGCTGATGTCGCGGTTTATCTCGTTCATTCCATGCTGAAATCAGCGAAATTATCTCAAGGAACTTTCGAAGATATGGATGTAATATTGGCAGATAATTTTGCACAGGCGGCAAAAAAACAAGGGATTAAGCAGATTGTCTATTTGGGTGGGATTATTCCAGATGAAGATGAAAAAGATTTATCACGGCATTTGAAGAGCCGCTTAGAAGTGGAACGTATTCTACGCTCGTATAACGTTCCTGTCACTGCATTACGTGCAGGGCTAATTGTCGGTCCGAAAGGTTCTTCTTTTCCGATTTTGTCGAAGCTAGTTAGACGGCTTCCTATAATGGTTTTACCTAAATGGACACGTTCCGATACACAGCCGGTCGCACTGGATGATGTGATGAAATCATTAAGCTCATTAATACTAGACTTTGAACCTGCGCAACGATCTATCGATATAGGTGGTCCCGAGGTTATGACGTATAAAGTTATGATGGAAAAAACTGCAGAAGTAGCAGGAAAATCTTCACGAATGTTGGATGTTCCATTCTTCTCGCTAAGTCTATCAAGGCTTTGGTTGCGTCTGGTGACACAAACACCGAAAGAAATTGTCTATCCATTGGTGGAAAGCTTAAAACATCCAATGGTTGTGAGTCCGAAACATTATATGGAAGGTATTAGTGACGGTGAAATTCCATTTATTCAAGCGGCAAGAGAAGCGCTTGAAGCAGAAAAGAAAGAAAAAGAAACACCGAAAAAGAAATCACCAATGGGGCCGCTTAAACAGGATGTACGATCTGTACAACGAATCGCGTTGCCTCATAGCTGGACAGCTGATGAGACTGCACGTTATTACGTTAAGTGGCTTTCTACTTTCCTTAATCCTTGGGTCAAGACGGAAGTAGACGACCAATTAAACTGTCGCATCGGTTTCCTAGGCGATCGAACACTATTAGAACTTAGTTATTCTGCTGATCGTAGTACAAAAGATCGCTCGCTTTACTATATAACGGGTGGATTATTAATGGATCCTGATTCCAATGAACGTGGCAGAATGGAGTTTCGAAAAATTCCGGGGTCAAATGAAGTAATCATTGCCATTCATGATTATCTCCCTTCCATTCCATGGTTTGTTTATTACGTAACACAAGCCAACATGCACGCGTTTGTCATGTCTTGTTTCCGTCAACATATGTATAAGTTGGGTGCAATTGAACGTGATCGATTAGGAATTGTCGCTTCTAATGTACGATAAAAAATCCAGATTCGCAGTGTTGCACTGCGAATCTGGATTTTTGATTATTTGAATTCAATAAGTACATAAATAGACGATAGAACCAGATGTTTTGTTAGGCGTTTAAAGTCTTTTGCTTCGCTTCTGCAAGCTGACCGCCATTATTTAAATACTTCTCTACACCTTCTGCTGCCCGATATGCCAATGCGCCAATAGTTGAAGTCGGATGATGTCCACCGAATTGAGGAAATGCGGAACCACCTACTACGAATAAGTTGTCCATCTCCCACATTTGAAGATAGTTATTCACTGCAGATGTTTCAGGATCCGCCCCCATAATAATTCCGCCTGCGTAGTGACCACCTGAATAGATATGATCGAACTCTTCAGGCACTTCATCCTCGTCAATGATATCGGCACCCATTTCTTTCATGATTTCACTACATTTCTCGATTCCGAATTTCGCCATATTTCGATCGTGATCCGTGTAACGATTCGTTATACGTAATAGGGGATCTCCGTATTCATCTTTGTATGTTGGATCCAAATCTACGTAGTTATGCCACCATGACATAACAGCAGGTGTATACCATGCGACTAGCGAACGATTCGCATAATGGATTGAGTTTTTCTTGAACTCAGGTCCCCATTTTGGTGTGCCGCTTGGGACGTGGTTCGTAGAAATAGCCCCATCACCGTATTGACGCATTTCGATACCGCCGCCGTTTATGAAGTCTACATTAGAGTGATCAAAGTTATCACCCGCAAAGTCACTCATAGTACCACCAAGAGCACCTGCGCCCATGTAGAGATTGAACTTTTTCTTTTCAAAGTACCCTCGAGCTCCAAGGAATGTGATATTGAATTGTCCATTAAAGTTACGGCCGATTGTTCCTTTGCGTGTTGTTGGATCATACTGTGTTCCGATTTTAGAGAGCATTAACAAACGATTGTTAGTGAAGGAAAATGCCCCCAACACGACAACGTCCGCTGGTTGTTCATATTCAATTCCTGTACGTGTATCAGTGAACATAACCCCGGTTGCTTTACCATCTTTATGCAGAACACGACGTACTAAAGAATTGGTCCGGATTTCGCAGTTTCCAGTTTTGCGTGCAGTTGGAATAACTGTAGCCAATGGATCTGATTTAGCCGTGAAATCACAGCCGTACATCGTACAATATGAGCAGAACATACAAGCATTTAATTTTTCGCCGTCTGGATTGGTATACGCTTGTGATAAGTTACCGGCAGCAACTTGGAAGGGATGATAACCCATTCTCTCTGTCGTTTCTTTAAATAATTTTACTGCCGGTGATGCTAGCATAGGTGGGTTAGGGTAATCACTTGAACGCTTGTCACCAAGTGGATCGGGCTCACCTGAAATTCCAGCGGTTTTCTCCCACTTATCGTAATAAGGTTCCATTTCATCATACGTAATACCCCAGTCTTGAATCGTCATGCCTTCAGGTATTTTCTCTTTACCATACCGTTCAATGGTCTTAGAACGTAATTCGAAATCGATAGCTCTCCAGCGATATGTAGCACCTGCCCAGTGCACACTACCTCCACCTAAATCGGTCCCAGCCATCATTTCTGCTCTTGTCCGGACAGGGAGAGCGGTGTCTTCGATTTTCACGCGTGAAGTAATCGTTTCAGGAGATAAGTTTTGCATCATCTCGTAACGATCCGTATAACGTAATTCATCTTTAACTCCTACATAGTCTTGTCGATCTTGTTTTTTACCCCGTTCAAGCGTTACTACCTGATATCCGGCCTTGGCTAACTCTGCAGAAACTACTCCACCCGCCCAACCGCTTCCTACTACGACTACATCTACCTTTTTTAATTTTTTCGCCATATGAGTTCCTCCTGTTTTTAGTGACCTTGGTAATTTCGTAAGCTTTCAGGCTTCATTACGATGAAGTCTTCTTTTTCTATATCCGCTGTATAACTCATACGTGGACCAGGGAATTCCTTCATCCTCCAGCCTTCCATATTGCGGTTCCCGCCATAGACAGGGTCAGCATAAGCACCTTCAATGGTTGTTTGTAATAATAGATTAAAGAACGTAGTAGAAGCGACACCGTTCATCTTCGCTTTTCCATCGTCGAACATCTGTAAAATCTCATCTTGCTGTTGCGGCTCCAACTTCCGGAAGTTTGTTTCGAATTTCTCCTGAGCGGTTTGTTCTAATGCTTGTACGCCTTCCAAGAAAATATCTCCTCTTGTCATAGGAGTCTGATATCTAAAGGCTGGTGTAGGTACTTGCGTTTCAGCATTTGGGCCTTGATCTTGGGTCGAGTCTGCTTGGCTTTCATATGCATCTACCGCCCCTATCTGCAAAAATGGCCCTTTCATATATTCTTTTGCATTCATGCCCCATTCGCCAGCAAGCTGTCGGTCGATAAAGTAGGGGACACCTAATTCAATAGCGCCTGGGCCTAAATCGTCTGTAGGAAATAACCTTTCAGTAGCAGCGGAAAGGATAAGAAAGTCTTCACTATTACTAAAGAATGTACGTGCTTCTAAAAGGTGACTTCCTTCTGTTTCTGAGTTAATAGGTGCGCCTGGTTTTTGTAGCTGGTTAGTTAGCAGACCACCGAATAATGATCCACCAACTAGACCACCAGCCACTAAGCCGGTATTTTTCATGAAATTTCTACGACTAATCCCTTTTTGTGTATCTTCATGCGGTTTAGGTTCTGTCACTTGGTTCTCCTCCTTGTATAGGACTTTCATAACTTACTAATGCACTACTACTTGTCATGTTGTGATGAAAGGGTGGAGATTATACATAATATGGAGTTTTGCATATGGTAAACGCCAAAGTTCACGGAAAATATGCAACAAGGAAAGCCCCCTGAAATCACTATGTGATTTCAGGGGGCTTTTCTGTTTGTATTATAGATTACAATTCATTAGTTTTTCTCTTCAGTATCTGTTTCTGTATCTACTTCCGGCTCTTCCATATCTACGTCATCGTTTGTTGTATCATCTGCAGGTTCATTCACATCTACGTCATCATCTGTTGTACCATCTTCTGGCTCATTGACATCTACATCATCGTTTGGTGTTACATCTGCAGGCTGATCTACTTCAACATCATCATTTTCATCGATAACTGGGTCATCGTCTCCGCAAGCACTGAGGACACCGACAGAAAGGATGGCAGCCGCTCCTACTTTTAATAAATTATTTTTCTTAAGTTTGTTTAAATCCATTATAAACTTCCTCCTCTAGATGTTTAATAATCTTTCATATACTAGTAATATCCGCATTTGCGTTTTGTAAACATATAAATCTAGAAGTGATTCTTTAGTACCGACAACCGATTTAGCGAAGAAGATAGCAAATAGTTGAACAGATACATAAACTAAAAAAACTATATAACAAGATGAGAAAACTGAAGAAAGGCGATGGAAGTGCTATGATGGATGTAGACATGCCTAATACAAAAGTGATGGACTAGATCTATTACTGAAATTGGCTTATTTATAAAGGAGAGAATGTTTCATGAAAAAAGAAGAACAACAGAATTTATTCAAAGAAATTATGGGGAATTACCCCACTGGTGTAACAGTGGTTACTGCAGTAACTGAAGATGGTACACCAGTTGGACTGACAGTAAACTCGTTTGCCTCTGTATCCTTGGATCCAATGCTCCTCTTATGGTCTATCGATCATAGAGTATCTTCTATTAAAGCATTCACTGAAGGCGGTAAATTTGCAGTACACGTACTTGCAGGAGATCAAAAAGAGCTTTGTAGTACATTTGCGAGCCGTGTAGAAGATCGTTTTTCTACATGCGAATGGGAAATGTCGGATAATGGCTTGCCTATTATCGAAGATGCATTCGGCGTGTTTGAGTGTAAGACGTTCCAAACGATTGAAGCCGGAGACCACACTATCATTATTGGTGAAGTAGTTGATCTCCAAGTTGAGAAAGATAAAGAGCCTATGTTGTATCACCGTAGAGTGTTTGGATCTGTGCCACCTGTATTCTATCAACAAGATGACAAAGCTTAAATTTGAAGCATTCATGTCGTTATATATAGAAAAGCCGTCTCTTCATGAGACGGCTTTTCTTCGATATTTGCCATTACTTACGTTTCATCCAGCTTTCTAACGAATGAACAGCGATTCCGTTAAATTCTTCAGAGTGATTAAATGATTGCTCTACTTCCCATAACTGTTTCTCCATGTAGGCATTATTCTTACCAAAGAAAGATAAATAGTCACCTTCAGAAGATTTACTAGTTTCTATTGCCACGCGTGCTTTTTTACCTGCAGCGCTAGCATAATCTATTTCACTTTGCGCTAAACTGATCATTCCGTTACGACCATTAGCCTTGTTCCGGTAGGCCATGACATTTATACTATCTGATTGGTCGATTAGCCATTCGGATAGCACACCTTCACCCATGCTGGTTGTATAGAAGGTTGTATCAAACCAAAACGGTATATCGATTCCAAAGTGCAATCCGAGAAGAGCGGATTCCCCAGCAGCAAATCGTATGTTTTGCTGATAGCTCTCAATAGTATTTTGTAAACTTGAATCCCATGTAGGTAATATATAGGGTTCGATGTCCAAATGAATACCCGCGAATTGTTCATTTTTTTCTGAAACCGCTTGATACTTTTCAATCCAACGGAAGAAGCTTTGTACAGAATATTGGTCAGTTGCCCAATGGGGTGCACCGTCAAGGGCGTGTACTTCAATATTCTGTTCACTAGCTTGTTTAATAAATTGTTGATATGCATCATCGGGTATATCTGCATTGACTTGCAGATATAGCGTAGATACGTTCTTTTTATCTAGAAAGTTAATGAGTGAATCGGATTGATCTACTATTTGGGATGTATGCCACAACCAAGTGGCTTTTGGTTGATCCGTGCGCATAGTTAACATGGGCTTTAACCATACGAAGTTAGAAAGAACCAATAAAATCGCCGCCATCCAAATTAATCGTGCTTTTGTTGACATAGTTGTCACCTTTCTTCAATCATGTAAGAACCAATAGGATTTAATAATAACTAAGACCTACTAGAAAATTATACACTAACATTAGTCATAAAAACTAGTATATTTAGACTAAAAATATATATATACTAATTGTTTGAAAGAATAATAGATGGTATAGTGATACTATAATTTGGATATTTAGACGGTAATCGACAGGAGTAAGGGAGAGACGTTATTCGTGAAAAAAATAACCATAGTCATATTGTTGATCCTACTAGTGTTGTCACCAAGAATTTATTGGACTCTTAAAGAAGAGAAAATCATGGATATAGCAGTAATAGATAAATCAGTTGCAAAAAAAGATTATCGTGAGCATAATGGTTTATTTCATATATTGAATGGAAAGAAAATTATACGGCCAGATGGTGAGCTTTATGACTTGGGTCTCGATTATTATGGGTTTGATCCTTACGATCAAGTAGCTATGGAACCGTTCATCGCTCGACCACTCGATATGATTTATGTAGCGGATACGTATGGTGTATTTAGTGATGATTTGAAGAATAAACCTGATGGTTCTCGTTCTGAACTTTTATACGGCGGAATGGAACTGCTAGAGTGGAACGAATTAATGGCTAGTAAAGATGAGAATACGACATTGATTGCAGAATTTAATAGCTTTGCATCACCTACGAGTGAGGAAATGAGCATGATCATGCAAAAAAATCTGGGCATTACGTGGACAGGTTGGATCGGTCGCTATTTCACTGATTTGGCGAATGAAGAAATACCTCAATGGCTTGTTGAAGGGTATAGGGAACAGATGAATCGTGAGTGGTTGTTTGCGGGTGCGGGTCTTGCGTTTGTCCACACGTCTGGGAAAGTGCTTGTGTTGGATGGACAGGAAAATAAAAGTGCTGCCCATTTTGAACTAACGAAGGATGGAAAAGAGAAATTCCCTAAAGTGAATTCATCTGATTATCTTTATTGGTTTGATGTAGTAGAGCCGTTTGAACAAACGAATATATTGGCAACCTATGAATTTGACTTAACTGAAAAGGGGCGCAGTGTATTACTAGAGGCTGGCATCCCTGAAACATTCCCCGCAGTATTACATCAACGACAGGAAAATACGTATTACTTTGCAGGAGATTATGCAGACTTTGATAAAAATCCAATTGTTAAATGGCAAGGGATACACAATGTATATAAATACTTTGCCAAAGATGTATCAGCTTTCTACTGGTTGACTTACTTCCCAATGATGGAAGAGATTTTGGATGAAACCTATGATAGGAAGAACGGTGAAGAGATTGGAGAATAAAATCCTAGGTGGTTTTTCTTGTAGAGAATTCTGACGGTCATTTAAGCATATTACGATGAAGTTTTGTTGAACATGGGATACAAAAACTTCAATTATTGGGGCATGACAGTGAATACGATCACATCATGACTGATGACCGGCAGATTCTTGAAGACCTGCGTGAAGAAATTCTAACAATAAATTAGCTGAAGAAAGGTGTAATGTGTATGAAAACCCAAAATAGTGAACTGAATATGTTGGATGCTTCACTCTTTCGTCAACTCTTTTATTGGCAAATGGCGAATACGAAACGCTTTCGACAAGTATTCACCGTAGTCTTTGTCAAAAGTCCTGAAAGTCCTGAAATTAAGGAGATTCTCCTCGAGCAAATTCGTAACTCTGATTTATTGTTCAATTTTCCGACAGGTGAACCGGACGTAATTTTAATGGCTAATACCGGAGAAGAGGAGGCAGATGTATTTATTGATAGATTACGCGGAACAGAAACAACTCGTTCGTATCGAGTAGGCGTTTCAGTAATTGAAATTCGTAATGGAGATGCAACGCTTGAAGAAATATTACAAGTAGGCAATGATTCGGTAAACCGTGCATTACAATTACCAGGGAATACACCTTATGTAAAGGATCGCACATTTAGAAAATTAGAAAGGCAATGTGTACGAGTGAGTATTATTGACGAAGATCCCATTGTCACGATGGTTATACAGAAACTAGTGGAGCGCGTTTACATAAAACAACTTGATCTTGATATTCGAGTGTTTCATGACGGCCAATACTTTATTGAATCTGACTGGTACCAATCATCGCACACTCATTTAGTTATAGTGAATGACATTCTTCCGAGAAAAAACGGTTTAGAAGTTCTATACACACTACGTGAATTACCGAATGCGCAGAAATACCATGTATTTATGATGACGAAGCGAAAAAGTGAAGCGGAAATGATTTTCGCTTATGAAAATGGTGTAGATGACTATATAACGAAACCATTTAATCCGCATTTATTTGAATCACAAATTAAGAAAGTGTTAAATCGGATTTATTATGGATAAGTTATTAGTCTCATTGCTACTAGTCATCATGGTGTTGCTAGTCTTACTTTTCTCTATGTTCTTTTTACTCGTATTTTATAGAATGCAAGAAGTGAAAAGTAAGAAGAAAATCAAAGAATATATCGAAGATCGTAAAGGCGACTGGTATGAATATTTACTCGGAGAAGGTATGCGGATTGAAGACCTTAAGCCTAACGGATCTTTAGAACTCAAAGCGATTGATGAGTTGTTCTTTCGTTTTAGCTACCACTTTACTTCGGATGAAATTAACGAGAGAATCAATGCTTTTGCAGCGTTATATATGAGTGATTATTATAATAAGGACCTCTCTAGTCGGAGTAGCGGGGTGCGTATCAATACGCTCAATAAAATAAGCTTATACAATTTAACATTTATGCTTGAACCGGTTTCTAAGATATTGAGGAAAAAGAAAGTCTATCCAAAAGCAGAATATCTATTACTTTATGAGATTATTATAAAGTTTTCTCGTACTGATTTTGTTGCACATTTCATCCATCCCAAAGTTACGCTAGGTGAGTTTGATTATAAAAAATTATTGTTGGAATTAGATGAGACCCAAATTAGTTTACTTGCTGAAGACTTTACCGTATTACCTGACATGTTGAAATTGACGTTGATTGAGATTGTAGGTGTGCGTCACTATCTCGATTGGCTCCCTTTGTTACATGAATGTCTAGATAGCCCAGCACAAGAATTACGTATCCGTGCTTTAAAGAGTATAGCTGAACTGGAAGTGGCAGATGCTCTCAAATTATATGAAGGGTTCTCGTATTCAGATGTTTGGGAAGAACGTTTGATGACAGCCAAGATTTTTCGTTCTGCACCGACGGAAGAAGCGTTGCCTGTACTCAAACACTTGATAAAGGATTCTACTTATCCAGTTCGCGCGCAGGCCGCAAAGTCGATGAAATCATTAAAAAATGGTCAACAAGCACTTTATTCTGTCATTACTACGTCATCTGATGAGTTCGCGGTGGATGTAGCTGAAGAGATGTTTGGAAAGGAGTAATGAGATGAACTTACCTGAAATTACTTCCTCGTTTTTTGCGTTTGTTGGCTATATATTACTTGTATATATGTTGGCTGTTATTTTCTCGTATACGTCGATGTTGATCATTGCATTCAATCAGTTAGGAAAAGAACGAAAGTTACAGAAGGATTTATCGGATGAAGGGGCAGTAGATTTCATATACACACAGCCTGTGACCGTAATCGTCCCTGCTTATAATGAGCAAGAGGGTGTGCTTGGTAATATTTATTCGTTGTTGGCATTGCAGTATCCTGAATTTGAGATACTTGTAGTTAATGATGGATCTACTGATAACACGGAAGATATCGTGATCGAGCATTTCAATATGAGGCCCATTCGAAAAGTAGTGAATCAGCAAATTGAGACACAGCCGATCGAAACGATCTATCAATCCGATATGCACCCCAATTTACTTTTGATTACGAAAGTGAATGGGGGAAAAGCAGATGCGTTAAATGTAGGAATCAATGTGTCAAAGTATCCATATTTCTGTTCAATTGATGGAGATTCAATATTGGATCGCACATCACTATTACGCGTAATGAAACCTATCATGGAGTCTAATAAAGAAGTAATTGCGACAGGCGGTAACGTACGGATTGCCAATGGCTATGAAATTCAAATGGGGCAAGTTGTCAAAGAAGGCTTACCGGGCTCGACTATTGTGATGATGCAAATTGTGGAGTATATGCGTGCGTTTCTAATGGGTCGTATGGCGCTTAGTAAATATAATCTAGTATTAATCATATCGGGTGCATTCAGTGTCTTTTCGAAAAAATGGGTGTTACAAGTAGGTGGTTACGCCAAGAATACAGTAGGCGAGGACATGGAACTTGTCGTTAAGCTCCATGAGGAAATATCGGATCGTAAAGAGGATAAAGAAATCGTCTTTACACCAGATCCTGTTTGTTGGACGGAAGCTCCTGATAACTTTAAGGATCTACGCACACAGCGTCGACGTTGGCATCAAGGACTGGCTGAAAGTCTTTGGCTGCATAAAAAAATGGTGTTCAATCCGAAGTATGGTTCAGTTGGCATGATATCGATTCCATATTTCTTATTCATTGAATTGCTTGGGCCATTAATTGAATTAGCTGGCTATGCGTACATTGTGCTTTCTCTATTCATGGGAGAGGTGTATATGATCTTCGCGGGCATTTTAGGATTATTATTTATTCTATATGGATCTTTGTTTTCGATGGCATCAGTATTATTGGAAGCATGGAGCCGTAACACGTATCCAAAAGTAGAAGATCTATTCCGTCTCGTAATGCTATCGCTGACTGAAGTATTTTGGTATCGTCCATTAACTCTCGTTTGGCGCGCTGAAGGAATTATACGTGGACTGCGTGGTAAACGTGAGTGGGGAAGCATTCAACGTAGGGGATTATCTGAAGATAGTGAATAGAAAACACCTGAAGGATCGACTTTTACGATCTTTCAGGTGTTTTTGACATTTCTAAGGGATTACTATAGTTATTACCCTAGTCTATCATCTGCAGTAATATCATTTGGTTCGCGTACTAAATAGTATTTACCTTTTGTATACATAGCGATTACTACTGTCAATATAGAAGCTAGTATAGCGGCGATAAATGCGGCTGTAGATTGTAGGAATATACCCAGATAACCAGAAGCTGCGATCGCTCCAAATGTACTTGCTATTAGTAACGAAGCGACACCAACAGGATTCCATTTATACAAGTATTCCTGTCTTGAAACATAATAAGTAGGACCTATCTTCAGCCACTTCTTGACAACCAGTGCATCCGTTACAAGAATAGCAGCCCACGAAAATAGAAACACACCTTGGAATGTCATGACTGTATCTAGATGATCCACGATTCCACCGAGCATCAATAAGATAGCACTTATAGCCGAGATCACTACCCAGAATCTACGCCCAGGAGTGAAACGGAATACATTCTCAAAGAAATTCGATAGCGATAGGGAGCTACTATAGATATTGGTTACGTTAATTCGCAACTGTGTCAGCATCGTAAACAATGCACCACCGATGCCTAGTAATAACACGATGTATACGCCTGGATCTTTCTCCAAGAATCGCACACCGAACCAAATACCAAGTCCACCCATTACGCCGTAACAGAAAATCTGTGGAATGAAGCCGATTGCAATAGAACCAAACTTTCGATCAGATGGTTTTAAGAAACGAGCATAATCTGAAGCGAGTAAGGCAGTCAATCCCATAATTCCATTGTGCATCCCGATACAGAACAATAATGCAGTACCTCCGAACTTGACACCTGCGGGCATATAGGAGAACACAGAACCTGTATAAACAGCCGGTTTGATGAACGATACAACAATGGCTGCAACTAGGAATACCATAAATACAGGCATGGACCATTTTTGAAGTTTATCCAGTTGCTCGATTCCAAACCAGTTAAGTGGAATAACAAGCGTTCCGAAAATAACAATTAAAATCCACTTAGGAAAGTCAGGCGTAAAATAGTGTACAGCTGATACTAGAATTAATCCTTCAAACGCACAATACATAATGAAGTTCGAAGCGTAAATTAATGACGTTAGCGATGAGCCGATATAGCCAAATCCGCCGCCACGTGATAAGAGGTTCACGTTCATGCCGGATTTAGCGGATAAGTACGCAATTACGGTACCAAGCAAACCAGCTACAATGATGGCGTAAATGGCTGATACGATAGCGTTTGGTGCACCGAATTGCAACGCCATGACACTACCCATTTGAAAATAAAAGATGGCAGTTGCGATTCCGAACGTGATGTTCGTAATGCTCAGCCAACTTTTAGTACGGTCTTCTAAAGGTACACGGTCTAGGGAGTAATCCTTTTCCGTTTCATCTTCATCCATAATGTCCAGTACCTTTTCTTCTTCTGTTGTCATACACATCAGCTCCTTATAGTAAGTAGTCAACCCCTTCTGCCGTTCAAGCCAGCACGTTCTTATTCATATCGGTTGGTGAATTTGGTTAGTCCATTGAATTGACACGCTAATAGTTTAACAAAAATATAACGAAAAAATCAAGTTTATTATGACTTGGTAATGGTGACAAAGAAAGAACTTGAGTTTCTAAATGATTATAGACTTTCCTGACTTTCAGAAATTAAATGTGCTAACCCTTATAATGTAATTTATTTAGTGAAAATAGTAAAAAGGAATGCAGTATTATTACAGCGCACCCTAGGTTTTCTAAAGATTTGTTAATCGTCCTTATTAACTCCCCGTCGCTTGGCGGATTCTTCGTACGCAGCGGAGCGGAATAGTAATACCGGATCATCACTGCACTCTATTCCTTCTATAGTAACTGTTGGATCAAAGACTAAGGATTCTGCGTTATCTGAACGAAGAGAGTTCAGTGTGAGAATCCCAGCTTTTATTTTCTTTCGGTCATTAGGCCAGGCGATAGTGGGATCACTCGTTACATCGCCTTGTTCAGCTAATTGCATAAGTAATCGAAAACGTACAGGATGTCCTTGTTGAACTCTTTGAATGAGTTCATTTTCCATAGAGTTGCTGGCAGTATCCAAGTCATTTTGGGGCAGGGGTTGCCATTCAAATCGGACAGCTTGTCTCTCTAAATCATCGTTCTTCAAAAAGTACGCATGGATAGAATAGTAATGAAGGGACTCGAAATTACGGAATGGTTTTAGTTCTTTTAAAATAGAGGCAAATGCTTTGTGCTCTGTATCATGGATCAGTGCATCTATACGTTGTGACCATGTACTGCTTGAATCAAATGCTTGTATTAGACGAATAAAGGCCTCAGGAGTTTTACTGATGAAGATCGGTACATTGACCATAGTCAGATTGGTAAATGTACCATCAGCTAATTGGAAACGCACGGCCATACCTTTAACTGGATTCAATCGCTCATTTGGTTTTGAACTCGTAGAACTGTGAGAAAATCGTACAACAGCAGAAACTTCCGTTTGCTGTAGATGAGCAGCTGTTGACCAAGGTATTGCAGCCCCGGTTGGTTGGAAAGTTGCATCAAATGCAACACCAGTCGCGTGCGCACGGCGTAAAGTACTTTCCGTATGTACCGCAGATTCAATGGAGTCAATTGCTTCTTTAGCAGTTAAGGGATTCTGATTATTCATTTGAAAACACTCCTTTACTAACCAACATACCCTTCATTAAATAAAACTAACCGATTAGAAAGTAGCAAAAAGGGTAACAATAAAAGTAATACGACTATTTAGGAGGAACATTTTTATGAAAAGACTAATAATAACAGGAGTATCAGTCATGGCGCTTGCATTGGCAGGGTGTGGAACGAATGCAACCGATGATCAAAAAGAAAATTCTACTGAAACGAATCCACCGGTGGAACAGCCGTTAGAGCCGGCTACTGATGATACGAATCAAAACGCAAGTGAAGCTGTACCAGATGCTACAACAGATTCCTCTGCTAACTCGGCGACGGGAGATATGCAAGCCGAAATGGACAAGCTTTCATTTAAAGAAATCGAATTAGACGTTTCATACGGAAAAGACAAAGAGTATGAAGCAGAAATTGAACAAGATGAAAATGAACCCATTAAAGCAAAAGTAGAAGATGAGCTAAATGAAATCTATTTGAAAGGTCAGGAAGCATTTGATGATGTCTATTCAAAAGTAAAAAATCTAGATGTGACAAAAGACAGCTCACAACAAGAAACAATTGATAGCATACTAAAAGCTTTTAACCTTCAAGCGGATTATGAAAAATTCGAAGTAGAAATCAAATTCAATGATGGTAGTAAGCTTGAGGTAGAAGATCGTAAATAATCACGGTAATCCAAAGTGGTAAGAAGGAAAGACTCAAGGTCCTCTAAAAAATATATCAGTAAATTAAAAATCTCGGCATTTCCTTTTTAGGAAGTGCCGAGATTTTTTTATAGATAGTATAAACCTAGCGCAACAATCATTAGAATGAAGGTGGGTATACCTGCGATGAAAAACCAAGCAGGATTCGCAGATAGAACTTCGGATGGAGCACGCATAGATTCAATTACCTCCCTTTGACCCTTTCTAGCAAACACTTTACGCGAGCTCTTCATGAAGAAGTCAAAGGAGCCAGTCCGGACAACAAACACAACCCCACCAATAAATAACAGGAATCCACTAACGAAAAAGGAAGCGTTAATATAGCCGAGTAGTGAGATTTTATCGTATACTGAATAGACAGAAATAACAATTACTAATTGGGATATGAGAAATACAATACTATTACGTTTCATAGAAATCCTTCTTTTCAATTATAAAATTTGTAACTACTGTCTATCATACAAGATAGGAGTCAGAATGTGTAGAATCTTCGACAATAGTTTAAAATTAAGATAATATCAATGTTAGCGTTTACATCTATAAGTTTTTCTTGTATAATGAACAAGCTAGTACTTCAAAAATACCAAAGGGGAGGTCAACAATTTGAAGAGTAATAAGTGGCTTTTATTGATGGCACTAACATTAGTGCTAAGTATGTTCTTAGCTGCATGTGGCGGTTCGAAAGATGAAGACAAGCCAGCAGCAGACGGGGACGATAAAGATAAAGATGCGGCAACTGAAGAACCAGAAGAAAAACAGCATGCCAAAGACGAAGAAGGAGAGCCAGATGCTGAGCAAGTATTATACTTAGCTGAATCTGCTGCTATCCCATCTGTCGACTCGTCAATCGTAGAAGATCAGGTAGGCTTCAACGTATTAAACAACATTAATGAGGGTTTATATCGTTTAAACCAAGAAAATATTGCAGAACCTGCAATGGCTGCTGAAGAAGCAGAAGTTAGTGAAGATGGATTGACTTATACATTCAAACTTCGCGATGCAATGTGGGCTGATGAAACACCTGTTACAGCTGACGATTTCGTTTATGCTTGGCAGCGTGCAATTGATCCAGCAACTGGTTCACCTTACGGACCATTCATGATGTCTGGCGTAGTGAAAAACGCGACAGCAATCTCTGAAGAAAAAATGGAAGTATCTGAGCTAGGAGTTAAAGCTGTAGATGAAAAAACGTTTGAAGTAACACTTGAGCGTCCAGTACCTTATTTCTTATCACTTATGTCATTCGGAACTTTCTATCCACTTAAAGAAGAGTTCGTAGCTTCTAAGGCGGATGCATTTGCAACAAACTCTGATAACCTTCTTTCAAACGGACCATTCGTTTTAACTAAATGGGATGGAACTGGCGATAGCTGGACTTACGTTAAGAACGAAAATTATTGGGACGCAGAAAACGTTAAGCTTACTGAAATTAATGTAAACGTCGTTAAAGATTCTGCAACAGCAATTAAACTATATCAAGATGGTAAGTTAGATCGCGCTGGAGTTTCCGGTGACCTAGCTATGCAATATCGCGATGATGAAGAAGCTGTTGTTCAACCAGAAACATCTGTATTCTATTTTAAGTTTAACCAAGAGCGTGATGGTAAAGAAACACCACTTGCTAATGAGAACATCCGTAAAGCCATTGCTAAAGCTTTCGAAAAGGAAGACATGGTAGATGTAGTACTTGCCAACGGTTCATTAGCTGCAAACTTCTTAGTACCAACAAACTTTGCATTTGATGAAAACGAAAAAGATTTCCATGAGTTAAGCGGCAATCACTTAGAGTACAATGTGGAAGAAGCACAAGATCACTGGAAAAAAGGTCTTGAAGAACTAGGTGTTGAATCTCTTGATCTTGAAATTCTAGGTGGAGACACAGAGCTTTCTAAGAAAATGGACGAGTACTTCAAGTCTCAATTAGAAGGTAACCTAGAAGGACTTAAAATTTCGTTGAAAGAAGTACCATTCTCTGTACGTTTGGACTTGGATGGCAACCAAGACTATGATATTCAAGTATCAGGTTGGGGACCAGACTTCCAAGATCCGATTTCATTCTTGGATCTATTTGTAACAGATGGTACGAACAACTTAATGTCTTACTCTAATCCTGAGTACGATAAATTGATTGAAGATTCAAAAGGAGAACTAGCTCTTAAGCCAGAAGAGCGTTATGAAGCATTCGCAAAAGCGGAGAAAATTCTACTTGATGAAGACGCTGCAATTGCACCAATTTATCAACGTGGTTTGATCTTCTTGCATAAGCCTCACTTTAAAGGCTTAGTAGATCATCCATTTGGAGCAGATTATAGCTATAAGTGGGCATACATTTCAGGTAAATAATTGAAATGAAGTAAGGATTTAAGTTTAATAGGGGAGAGTATATGGGGGTAGATATCCATATACTCTCTTTTTAGTAACAGTAAATAGTTGCAATATTTAATTTATTGTCGAAAAATGTCAAGTGGTTACTTGCATAACTAGTTAGAAACTCTTTTGGAGGTGTAACGTACCGTGGTTAAGTATATTGGAAAACGCATAGTATATATGTTCATAACGCTGTTTTTAATTGCAACTGCCTCTTTTTTCCTGATGCAAACTTTGCCAGGTTCACCGATCGCTTCTTACAACAAATTGAATGATACACAAAAAGCGATTGTTGAAAAGAAGTATGGAATTGATAAGCCTAAGCCTGTGCAATATGCTATCTATATGAAAAACTTGGCAAAAGGTGATTTGGGAACATCTTTCGTATTTAAGGGCAAAAGTGTCAACGATTTATTGGCTACTAGATTAAAACCTTCTTTAATCTTGGGAGCGCAAGCGATGGTCTTTGGGACGATTGTCGGAATCCTACTAGGTATGCTTGCCGCATTGAAGCATAATACATTCTGGGATTACGGAAGCACCTTTTTAGCGATACTCGGTATTTCCATTCCGTCCTTTGTATTTGCATCATTGTTGCAATATTGGATTGCTTCAGAGTGGCATCTATTACCAGTCGGCTTGTGGAATGACGGCTGGAAATCTAGTGTCCTGCCATCGCTTGCACTCGCTATGGGGCCACTTGCCCTATCCGCACGCTTTATACGGACTGAGATGATAGAAGTATTGAATTCAGATTATATTGTTTTGGCTAAAGCGAAAGGTGCCAATGGTTTTGAAATTGCTTTCAAACATGCATTCCGAAACGCATTAATACCTTTAATCACAGTTCTCGGACCACTTGCAGCTGGTTTGGTAACAGGTTCACTTGTTGTAGAACAAATTTTTGCGATTCCAGGAATTGGTGAGCAATTCGTATCGTCTATCATGACGAATGACCATGCCACGATTATGGGTACGACATTAATGTTCTCGGCTTTCCTTATTGTAGTTATTTTTATTGTGGATATTTTATACGGGGTTATCGATCCGCGTATCCGCGTGTCTGGAGGTAAGGGATAATGCGCAATGAAAATGAACAAGAAAAACTAACGCCAGAAGATTTTGAGCGAGTGACAATCGACGCGCATCATTCCGAACGTATAGAGAAACCGAGTTTGAGTTTCTGGCAAGATGCCTGGTTGGGTCTCCGCAAAAATAAAGCAGCTATTGTCAGTATGGTCGTTCTTTTATTGGTTATACTCATGGCACTCATCGGTCCACACTTAAATGGACATGCGGGTGACACGCAAAACTTACGGCATGCAAATTTACCGCCGAAAATACCTGGAATTGAAGCTACAGGATTTTTTGATGGGGATGGTAAGTTGGCAGGGAAGAAAGTCGATTTATACGAAATGAAAAAAGTGGATGAATACTATTGGTTCGGTACGGATGGTCTCGGTCGTGACTTATTTACACGACTATGGGAAGGAACACGTGTATCTTTATTTATCGCATTCGTAGCCGCAGCCATTGATATGGTTATAGGTGTTGCATATGGAGGAATCTCCGGATACTTCGGTGGCCGGACAGACGATATTATGCAACGGATTGTTGAGATCTTGATCGGTATTCCTACATTGATTGTCGTTATTTTGATGATCATGATTATGGACCCTGGAATAACCGCCATCATTGTCGCGATCACCATAACGGGTTGGATAGGGATGTCGCGTATTGTACGTGCTCAGACGTTAAAATATAAATCACAGGAATTCGTATTGGCTTCACGTACGCTAGGCGCCAAGGATGGAAAGATCATTACGAAGCATTTATTGCCAAACATGCTTGGGATTATTATCATTAATACGATGTTTACGATTCCAAATGCGATTTTCTTTGAAGCGTTCTTAAGCTTTATCGGAATCGGACTTCAGCCACCAGCTGCTTCATTGGGTACATTAATCAATGACGGATACAAAGTGATGGAGAATCAGCCATACGTACTATTGTTCCCAGCCATTGTCATCAGTGTTCTTATGATTGCATTTAACTTGATAGGTGACGGGCTACGCGATGCACTAGATCCTAAAATGAAAGATTAAGAGGAGGAGAGCAAGTTGACAAAAATATTAGAAGTAAAAGACCTCGAGCTTTCCTTCCACACATTTGCAGGTGAAGTGAAAGCAATCCGTGGCGTGAATTTTGATTTACACAAAGGAGAGACACTCGCTATCGTAGGTGAGTCGGGTTCAGGTAAATCCGTAACGACGAAATCTATTATGCGACTCCTTCCGGAATCAAGTGCTGAATATAAAAACGGTGAAATTTTATTTGAGGGAAAAGATCTAACAAAAATTCCTGAAAAAAACATGCAAAAGATTCGCGGGAAAGATATTTCAATGATTTTCCAGGATCCGATGACTTCTCTAAACCCAACTATGACGATTGGGAGACAAATCATGGAGCCAATCTTGAAACACCAAAAGCTGAACAAGTCGGAGGCACGCAAGAAGACAATTGAACTATTGAATTTGGTAGGTATACCGAATGCGGAAAATCGTTACAAGATGTACCCTCACCAATTTTCTGGTGGACAGCGTCAGCGAATCGTAATTGCGATTGCGCTTGCATGTAATCCTAAAATATTAATTGCAGATGAGCCGACAACAGCTCTAGATGTAACAATACAAGCACAGATTCTCGAGCTGATGAAAGACATCCAGAAAAAGACCGATACGTCTATCATATTTATCACGCATGACCTTGGAGTAGTAGCAAACGTAGCCGATCGAGTAGCTGTTATGTATGGTGGTCGCATTGTCGAAATTGGTACGGTGGATGAAATCTTCTATAATCCACAACATCCTTATACATGGGGATTACTAAGCTCAATGCCATCTATGGATTTAGAAGATCAAAAGTTGTATGCAATTCCCGGCACGCCTCCTGATTTATTAAATCCTCCAAAAGGGGATGCTTTCGCTTTGCGGAGTGAATATGCAATGAGGATTGACATGGAACGTCGAGCGCCGTTCTTTAAAGTGAGTGAGACGCATTATGCGGCGACATGGTTATTGCACCCACAAGCACCACAGGTCGAACCGCCCGCGCTTGTTATTGAACGTATGAAGACTTTTAAAGGTAGCCGGTACTATGTGGATCAGACGGGAGGTACTGTGTGATGTCAGATAATTTAATTGAAGTACGTAACTTGAAACAATATTTTAATGCAGGGAAATCTTCTGAAGTCCGTGCGATTGATGATATTAGCTTTGCTATTAAACGTGGAGAGACATTCGGTTTAGTAGGGGAGTCAGGTTGTGGTAAATCCACAACAGGGCGTACTATGATCCGATTATATGATGCGACAGCGGGTCAAGTTCTTTATAATGGTGTAGATGTACATGCACCGAAAAGCAAAAAGGAAAATCACGCATTGAATAGAAAAATGCAAATGATTTTCCAAGATCCTTATGCTTCATTGAATCCACGGATGAAAGTTTTGGATATAATTGCAGAAGGATTAGATATACATGGTCTAGTAAAAGGCAAAACGGAGCGGAAGCAACGAGTAATTGATTTGCTTGAGACTGTTGGTTTAAACCGTGAACATGCTGAGCGTTATCCGCACGAGTTCTCAGGTGGTCAGCGTCAGCGTATAGGAATTGCACGTGCATTAGCTGTAGACCCTGAGTTCATCATTGCAGATGAACCGATCTCTGCGCTAGACGTTTCTATTCAAGCACAAGTCGTCAACTTATTAAAAGAACTACAGGAAGAAAAAGGACTGACGTATTTATTCATCGCTCATGATTTATCGATGGTTAAATACATTTCCGATCGTATTGGCGTGATGTACTTTGGTAAACTGGTGGAAATGGCTCCTGCGGATGAATTATATAGAAATCCAATGCATGCTTATACAAAATCGTTGCTGTCAGCGATTCCACTACCAGATCCAATTTATGAACGTTCCCGAGTACGCCATCCATATAATCCAAAAGACCATCAATATGGATCGGATGAAAAAGTTGAGTTTCGTGAAGTTGCTCCTGAACACTTTGTATTATGTTCAGAGAAAGAATTCGCTGAGATGCAAGCTGCACGGGTATAAGATGATATCCCTCTGACTATGTATGTGTCAGAGGGATTTTCTTTTCTATCAAATTAATTCCAATAGTTGTCCTGATGTTTTGTATGTTACATTGAATATTGTGCTACTATTGGAATAATAGAGACCATTCGAATTGATAGGGTGTGATTGAAATCAAGAAATTAACACAAGCAGTTCAAAGACAATTGATGGAAGAGATTATTAATGGAAGTAGAGTGGGAGCTTTAGTAACAGATGCTTCAAAAGAGGATAATCCGATAATTTTTGCTAACAAAACTTTCGAAACGTTGACAGGGTATACTCAAGAAGAAATACTTGGACGTAATTGTAGATTTCTTCAAGGTAAAGACACAGATCCAACTACAGTATCAAAGATCAGAAGGGCTGTTTCAGAAAGAGTGCCTTTGACGATTGTATTGAAAAATTATAAAAAAGACGGTACCCTATTTTGGAATCGACTTAATCTTCGTCCAATTATAATTGATAATGTACCATATTGTATTGGTACGCAAACTGATGTTTCAGTACAATACAGACAAATAGAAGAGTTGCATACGAAAGATTATGAAATAGAACAATTAATGTTACCTATCATGAGAATTTATGATAATTTGGCGGCTGTTTCATTAATTGGTCAAATGACGGAAGAACGATTTAATCTATTGATTACGAAACTGAGTGATTACGTTCACTCAAATGAAGTAGATCATGTGATGATTGATATAACAGGTTTATATTGGCAACAAGGAACTTCTATTGATCGATTGCTAGAGATACAGCAAGTGCTGAAGCTTATGGGTTGTCAGCTTTATATTACTGGCATCACACCGGTTCTTGCACATAAATTAGCAACAGCTAAAGATCCTCAGCAAGTATTAAAAACCTTCTCAAGTATACAGCAAGCCATTTTCCATATTCAGCGATAGAGAAAAGACCTCTACCATAACGAAAGGTTATGGTAGAGGTCTTTATCAGATACCGAGTTGTTGTTTTACTTCTTTTATTTGTTCAATATGGCGTTGTTCATGATAGCCGACAAAGGGAAGCCATTGTGTAAGACTCATTTCGCCAAAAACAGGGTGCGGATAAGACTTTACTGCTAATTGATCTTCCGTTGCGTTTTCAGCTACATCGTGTAAAGTCGAGTGGGTAGCTGTGAGCTTGCTTTTCAAGTCATGGAGAGTAGAATATTCTAAAGTTGGTGTCACAAAATCGGGTGCCTCTATTTTATTAGAACGATCAACAGTGAGTTGAATTGGCTTATCTATCGTAATGTTTTGGTCTTCGGCAGCAAGCTTAATCTGAATAGTTTTAGCAACGCTACCTTCCATTAAATATAAATGCTGTAAAATTTGTTTAATGGACCACCTGTCCTCAGCGGGTTGTCTATTAATCACTTCATCTGTTAGGTATTCTACTTGTGCTAAAAGCTCTTTACGTGCTTGATCATTAATTTCCATAATGGTCACCCCTTTTTATTATAATACCACTCGTTAGTCAATAAATCTTTTGAAAAAGCTTGAAGAATAGGAGTTTGAAAAAATGAAAATAAATCAACCTAAAATACCCAACCGTTTAACGACGGTACAGTTACAAGACTTACTACACGAGGAGGATCCATTCCTACAAAATGCAAGTATTATTGATTCACGAATAGATGGGCAAACAATAGAACGTGCACAATTAACAAGCATGCTCATTAAGAATTCCAGTTTTCAAGGTGCTTTTCTACCAGAGCTATTTGGTACAGATGTTCGATTTGAAAACTGTGATTTTTCCAATGCAGACTTGACGGGTATAAGTATTCACCGAGTGAGTTTTCATAATTGTAAAATGCTTGGTGTCAATTTCACAAATGCCCGATTTACGGATGTGTTATTTGAGGAGTGTATTTGCAACCTTTCTGCATTTGTTCATGCAAGATGGGAAAGAGTGAGTTTCGAGAACTGCCAAGTGAGAGATGCAGATTTCTTCGATTGTAAACTGAAACATACATATTTCCTAAAATGTAATTTGGACTCTGCAAGTTTTGATGAGACACCTCTAAAAGGAGTGGAGATCAAAACTTCAGAATTTGAGAGCATGACAGTATCTATGAAAGAATTGGATGGTTGTGTCGTATCTTCTTTACAAGCAATTCAATTCGCTTCCATGTTGGGATTAGATATTCGGGATGAATAAAGCAAATAGACTAGGTGCTAAAAATAACTTCAATTAAAGGAGCTATGCTATGTTTATGCTTCAAGTAACAGAGGATATTTCATTAAAACTAGTGGGACAGAAAGACGCAGAAGAATTATTTGCTGTTGTGAATGGATCAAGGGAACACTTACGTGAGTGGTTACCGTGGGTTGATTCTATGACGGAAGCGGATCAGTATGGTCCAATCATTCATTCTTGGTTGCAACAATTCGCTGATGAAGATGGATTCCAGGCGGGTATTATGTATAAAGGGCATCTGGCAGGTTTTGCAGGATTCCATACAGTAAACTATACAAATAGGCAAACGAGTATTGGCTATTGGCTTGCTCAAGATTATCAGGGGAAAGGAATTATGACTGCGGTAGTATCCTCATTGGTTGACTATGCATTTGAAGAATATGATCTCCACCGCGTAGAAATTCGGTGTGCTACGGGCAATATAAGAAGTCAGGCAATTCCTGAACGATTAGGATTTATGAAAGAAGGAGTCATTCGTGACGGAGAGTTTTTATATGATCATTATCATGATTTAATCGTATATGGAATGTTAGAAGATGAGTGGAAAAAATGTGAAAAATCATAAAGCGTTTAGTGCAGAGTCCTTTTTAAATTGGACTCTGTTTTTTATCATCATATTTTGGTTATAGTACAATTAACATAAAGGGGTGAATCGTTATGCTAACTACTATTGAAATTGATAAAGAGCTAACGAAGAACAGAAGATTGGAAACTGCGACATTTGGAATGGGATGTTTTTGGGGTCCTGAAGCACGTTTTGGTAGCTTGTCAGGCGTTATAAGAACACGAGTAGGTTACACAGGTGGGACAACGGCTGCACCAACATACAAGACGATGGAAGATCATACTGAAACTGTCGAAATCGATTATGATCCGACAAATATTTCTTATGGAGAAATACTACAATATTTTTGGCGTAACCACTATCCAAATCGTGATCAATATAGAGGGCAACAATATGTCTCTTCGTTGCGTTATCATAACCAGCAACAAAAACAGATAATAGATTTAGTAAAGGGTGAAATGGAGAAAGAGCTTGGTGAACCAATTGAAACCGAAATCACACCATTAAGTCATTTCACACTAGCTGAAGACCGCCATCAGAAATATTATTTGAGGCGTTATCCGAATGTCTTGGAGAAGTTGCATTCCTTGTATCCTTCTGAAGAGTCACTGATCCATTCGACATTTGCAGCTAGATTAAATGGATTCGTCAAAGGATTTGGCACGCGTGATCAAATCGTGACTGAAATTAAAAGCTGGCCATTACAGGAAAATGCACAGCAACAACTCATTGAAAAGTTCATGAGATTAAAATGGTGAAGCAGTGAATACTGAATCAATTCTTCTTGTAACTTTATACAGTGGTTGCTATGATATTCCAATATCAACTTAGAATGAGCGTAGGAGAGAGTAGATGAAAAAGGAAACTATCACGTTAGGTTTGCTACTAACCAATTTACTAATTGCGTTTTTGGGAATTGGATTAGTTATCCCTGTCATGCCAAGATTAATGAATGAATTACATATATCGGGGACGGTAGTTGGCTATATGGTCGCAACATTTGCGATGGCCCAGTTGTTTGTTTCACCATTTTCAGGGAGATGGGTAGATACATTTGGTCGAAAAAAGATGATTGTCGTTGGATTAATCATTTTTAGTTCTTCCGAATTCTTATTTGGTATTGGACAAACGTTGCCCGTCCTATTTGCATCCCGAATTTTAGGTGGAATTAGTGCGGCTTTCATTATGCCAGCTGTTACTGCCTTTATTGCAGATATTACAACGATGGAAACTCGCTCTAAGGCATTAGGCTTTATGTCTGCTGCCATATCTACAGGATTTATATTAGGTCCAGGGGTGGGCGGATTTTTAGCAACATACGGTACACGGGTTCCTTTCTTCTTTGCAGGAGGACTGGCTTTGATTGCGGCGATCTTTTCCCTTATTGCATTGCATGAACCGGAACGTTATCAAGAAGAGGTAGCGGAGGATACAACTAAACCTGGATTGAAGCGTATTTTTGCACGTCATTATTTTATCGTTTTTATTATTATATTGATTTTATCTTTCGGACTCGCTTCATTTGAATCGATTTTCAGTTTGTTCGTTGATCATAAGTTTGGATTCACGCCGAAAGATATTGCGATCATCATTACAGGGGGCGGCTTGCTCGGAGCAGTTGCTCAAGTAATGTTATTCGACAAGCTTGCGAGAACGATAGGGGAGAAACGTTTAATCTTTTTCTGTTTAGTCTTTTCTTCCATTTTAGTTTTTCTGACAACGTTCGTGCAAAGTTATTTTTCCGTCCTGGCTGTTACCATGATTATTTTCGTAGGGTTTGACTTGATACGACCGGCAGCAACTTCCTATTTATCGAAAATCGCGGGAAATGAACAAGGATTTGTCGGTGGCATGAACTCGATGTTCACGAGTATTGGAAATGTATTCGGTCCAATCATCGGTGGTGCCTTATTTGATGTTGACGTGGATTATCCGTTTTATTTCGGAGCATTTGTATTATTACTTGGCGTAGTGTTAAATTATCTATGGATTAAACGAACGCCATCTTTCAGACCTAATATCTAGGAGGAATTGAATTGACCATTATTGGTTTTGTCCGGCATGGGGTGACTGCTTGGAATAAAGAAGGACGTGCACAAGGAAGTTCGAATATTCCATTGGACGAAGAGGGGGTAGAGACTGCAAAGAAACTGGCAGTGCGCTTGGCGGATGAGGAATGGGACGCCATTTTCACTAGCCCTTTGACACGCGCTAGACAGACAGCAGATTTAATTGCTAGTGAGTCGGGGATTGAAGTCGTGGAAGACGAGCGACTGCGCGAGCGGAGTGGCGGATTAATTGAAGGAACGACGGAACCAGAACGTCAACAGAAGTGGGGCCCTCAGTGGAGGGAACTGGATTTACAGTTTGAAACGGCAGAAAATGTTGTAGCGCGAGGCCTTGAATTTGTCAATGAACAGGTCCAGAAGAATCCTAATCAACGTCTGATCTTCGTAAGTCACGGTAGTTTTATTAAACGTATCATTGTGGCTCTGATGGAAGATGATTCATATACAATAAAGATCGACAACACTTCATTGACTATAATTAATATAGAAAAGAAAAGTTGCTTGCTGTTAAATGACACAGCACACCTTGTAGGAGGACTAAATGGAAATCCACTATGAACTAACAGAAGAAGATGTGGTAGCTTTTAATTTATATCATGTGAAAAATTCTAAAGTCGGTCAAAATTCATTGCACTGGCAACGATATATATCGCCGCTAATATTTTTACTGTTTGCGTATTTTTTATCTATTTTTACTGATATGGCGAAAGGTCCGTTGTTCGCTACGTTTGGATTAACAGCTATTCTATGGGTGATTTTTTATCCTAAGTATTTTTACTTTCATATTACACGACAAGTGAGCAAGATGCTTAGGGCTGGTAAGAATGAAGGACTTGTTGGAGAACATTCTATGAAGATGAATAAGACAGGCATAGCGGATCAGACTGCGGTTGGTGAAACAAAGGTACAATGGGCTGGTGTGAAACAGTTAATAGAAGACGCGGATTATTTCTATATATACACGAGTACGGTGAGTGCATATATTATTCCAAAGCGAGATGTATACTCCGTCGAAGGGCTAAAAAGTTACATCCAGCAGCGGATCATTACATAAATAAAAAATCAGAGGCTACAGAGCCTCTGATTTTTTATTTTCCTAAGCGACGATATCTCCAAAATGAAATAAGCAGTATACTACCTGATGCAATTGCTAGTTCGGTATAGGAGTCTATCAAGCTGTAAGCAAGTGTTGCGAAAGATCCAACTGCGATAACTCCAGCGAATAGACGGTTTTGCATCTTCACTTGAAATGTACGTTGATCTATATCTCGTTGTTTTAGATACATATGAATCAATGAAGGTTGATCCAAGAATGAGGAGACTTTTGGCCCGAAACTACGGATTTGTCCAATGCCGTTTAATACGGTGCGTTGGAATTCTTTGTTATTCGTGAAGGGATTCTGATCTTTACTCTTTTTCTTGGCCCATTCAACTAAACGGGGACGGGTAATAGCGAGTAGATCTATTTCAGGATCTAGTATATACAGTACGCCGACAAAAACAGAGACTGCACGACCTAAAAATGCAAATTCTGCAGGCATTTGCACTGGTTGTGTTCGGACAATGACTTGCAGATCTTGTAGAAGGTTTTCTACAACCATACTATTCATATCATATAAATCATTTGATTCGTACGCTTTAACAACTTTCTCAATTGCGTTTGCCAATACTTTACGGTTTGCATTAGGTAGTAAAAAGTTCAAAGTTTCGAGGCCATCGATAACACGATCGTATTGTTTTAAAATAATACCTTCTGTAACGACAAACATCGCGTCCGCATCTTCTTTTGTAATATTTATTACCATACCGAAATCAATTAATACGAGTGTACCATCTGAGCGTATGAGAATATTGCCGCCATGGGGATCTGCGTGGAACTGACCACCTTCAAGGATTTGTTCTAAGAACAACCGAAAGAGCCGATTAGATAAATCTTTGCGATCGATATGATGCTTGTCAAGAAACGCAAGATCGGTTATTTTAGAACCTTCAATCCATTCCATTACTAGCACTTTTCGAGTCGTATATTCATCGTAATAGACGGGAAACTTTACACCTATCATATTAGGAAAGCGTTCGGAAAAACCCCGTCCGTTTCTCATCTCTTCGACAAAGTTCAATTCCGCTCCAATTACATCTGTCATTTCCTTATAAAGTAAATGTAAATCGATCTGTTTACTTAATGATGACCAATTTTTCGCAAGCCAAATCACAATTCGTACCGCTTTAAAATCAGCGCGCAAAATTCGTTCAATATCTGGACGCTGAATTTTTATAGCAACTTCTGATCCATTATGTAGTACTGCCTTGTATACTTCGCCAATTGAGGCGGATGCGACAGGCTTCGATGTAATATCTGATAAGTACTCACTATGAGGTTTTCCCCATTCATCATCTAGTAGTTGTAGTGCCTTTTCAGAAGGGACCGGTGTTACTTGATCAGTAAGTCCCTCTAACTCTTCAATGAATGATGCAGGCATGATATCAGCACGTGTAGAAAGGAACTGCCCAAGTTTAACGAGTAATCCACCTAATTCAAGAGCTGTCTTTTTATAGACTTTTGCTTGATTCGTAACCAGCGAGTTCCATTTTTCAGTAACAGCGGGAGTGAAATTACCTCGATGACGTTTCTGGAATAATGTAATTTGAATAAAAAACACGACCGCCATCCAGACGATGCGTATAATACGATAACTAGCATAACGCTTCATCGGCAGTCCTTCTTTCTGCATCAAACATATTTACTTTTTATTAGGTCTCATCTCTTTTAATCCAATTCTCATGGCTGCTACGGCGCAAGTAACATTTAATATGATTGCGATCACTAAAAATAACCATTTCAACTTTTCAGGTAAATCAAGAAAAATCGCTAAAAATAAAAATGTAAAGCCGATTGCAAGCATGGACAAATATAGAGCCAATTTCTTAGACACAAGTAGTCCACCTCTCCTAAGTTCTACCCTTATTGTAGCATGAAAAAACAAGTAAATTAAAATGTGTGTTTTTATTCCACAGTTCTGGGGAATCATATAATTACATTAATCAGATAGGAGTGTGGAAAATGACAAAGAGTTATGCAGATACACCTAAAGATGATAATGAAAAGAGTTCAGCAAAATTAGCTAACGATGCAGCGAAAAAAGCGGAAGAACAGGTAGAAGAAATTAAGAAAGATGCAAGGGAACAAGTGAAAAAAGAAACTAAGTAAAGCCAAAAAGCGATTATTTCCTTGGAAATAATCGCTTTTTCATCATAAATAATTATTTCAGCAAATAATGTAACATACGATCCTTATCATCAAAAAACTGCTTCATGATTTGGTAATGACTTGTTTCTTCTAATGTCGTTTCTTGCGCACCTTCATCTGAAAATTCTATGATTTTTGCGCCTGGATAGGATAATAGCAGAGGGGAGTGTGTGGCAATTATAAACTGTGACCCTTCACCAACTAAATCATGTACTCTGCTTAACATAGACAGTTGACGCATAGGTGATAAAGCTGCTTCCGGCTCATCTAGTAAGTAGATGCCATTCCCTCTTAACCGATGAATGAAAGTCGCCCAAAATGATTCGCCATGAGACTGTTTATGTAATGAAGTACCTCCGTAGCCATCTATAATCATTGGACTAGGACCTGGTTCACTATCCAACGCCTCAATAGTCGTTGCTAAATTATAGAAAGTTTCAGCGCGTAGAAAGAATCCATCGGTTGGTCGTATAACGCCTTTGATGAGTGTAATATATTTATCCAATACGGAATGAGAATCATAAGTAGAGAAGTTAAAGTTCAATGAACCGCCTTCTGGATTAAAACCACATGCAACAGCAATAGCCTCAAGTAATGTAGACTTTCCCGTACCATTCTCTCCGACAAAAAATGTCACATTCGGATGAAAGTTAAGCTCGGTCAACGTATTGATACTAGGCAAATGAAATGGATAGTCTTCAAATGAAGGAACTTGATCACGCTTCAAACGCATTCCACGTATGAATTGGTCTGAATACATAGGATACCTCTTTCCTCTATGGCTTTTAAAAGATTATTACGTAAAGAAATCAATCCAACAGGTCAGGTTCTTCGCTCATAATGTTTTCCCATAGCGGTTGGAAGTTTTCCCAACCATCAATATCTCTACCAACTTGTTTAGCAGTGCTCGCTGCATGCTCGGGAGGAATCGGACTTACAATGCCGGCAGCTTCCGCTAGTAATTGTACTTGGCAAGAACGTTCCAGCGTAATAAACCAAAATGCAGCAGCATCAACAGTTTGTCCAACCGTTAATGGACCGTGATTCTTTAGGAATATCGCTTTGTTATGTGCTAATGCGTTTGCAACTTTTACCCCTTCATCTTCCTCATACACGACACCAGAAAACTCATCCAGTACAGAGTGATCATTGTAAAACGCACAAGCATCTTGTGTTAACGGATCAATTAGTCTACCTGTCGATGCCCATGTTTTTCCGTATACTGGATGCAAGTGAACTGAAGCAATAACGTCGGGTCTGGCTTCGTGAATAGCAGAGTGAATAACTAGGGCAGATTTATGGAGTGAATATTTCCCCTCAACTACTTCACCATCCGGATTTACCAAGACGAGATCGGAGGCTTTGATCTTAGCGAAAGGTACGCCATAGGGATTAACCCACATATGATCTTTGAATTCTGGATCACGATATGTCGCGTGACCCGCCACGCCTTCTGTAAAACCGAAACGAGCAAACAGGCGAAACGCACCTGCTAATCGTTGTTTATTATGTTGACGCTCTTCATCAAGAGTCGAAAACATTGGATATTGTAAATAATCGGTTACGTTCTCTCCACGTACACGTTCTTCGCTGAAATTCATTAAATAACCCTCCATATATTCTTAATAAATAAATATTCTCTATAAAAAGAATAACTTGCCATTACGAAAATATCAAATACAGTCTGTTGTGTTTAGTGCTTGTATATTGACATTTTAAGCAACTTCACAGCATATGTGATTAGAAATTGATAGACTACTTGGTAGACATCGAGAAATGAAAGGGGTATGGAAATTGAATCAAGATAAAAAGATCGTGTTCTTTGATTTAGATGGAACATTAATGGACCATAACAAAATGATTTCAGAATCGACGAAACAATCCCTGACAGCATTGCGGGAAAAAGGCATATACTCTGTTATTTGTACTGGTAGAGCACCCCTTATGTTCAAGTGGTTGTTAGAAGAATTATCATTTGATTCCTATGTTTCCATGAATGGACAGCATGTGGTCTTAGAAGGAGAAGTAATTTACTCAAATCCCATGAAACTAGAAGTCATAAAGCAACTTACCGAGCTTGCACACAAAAATGGGCATGGATTGACATACTCCACATTTGAGTCGTTTGTGTCGAACGTCGATGCGCATCCACTCATACAAGAGGGGACCGCTCGTTTAAAAATACCTTATCCTCCTGTAGATCCGGAAGTATATTTACATTCTGACGTTAATCAAGTACAAATTTACTCGCCCGCTAAAGAAACGGAAAAGTATATGGAGTTATTCGAGGATTACTCCTTTATAAGATGGGATGATAACGCGGTGGATATGTTGCCTGAAGGGGCATCCAAGGCAGTTGGTATTCAAAAAATGCTTGACCATATGAATATTCCTATTGAAAACAGCTATGCATTTGGTGATGGTGCAAATGATAGGCAAATGATTGAGATGGTAGGTATCGGGATAGCGATGGACAATGCCATACCGGAATTAAAAGAAATAGCAGATTTCGTCACGGCATCTTGTCCAGAAGATGGTATTATGAAAGGCTTGATCCAGGTAGGTTTGCTGGAGGAAAAAGATATTCCCTTACTACATGGCAGTATTAAGCAGTGAGTCAAAAGGTGTGAATCAAATTTCATTCTTGACAGTTATGTGAACGAAGAGTATATTTAGTTGATATACAAAAAGGGAATATTTTAATTTTTCAAATTACTTACAGAGTAATTTGGTTCACATCTTGGAGGAGGCCATATTTACAATGAAACTAGAAAAGCAGTGTCGGGAATCAAGAGTCGTACGAACGAGCAGAGTATTTCCGAATGATGTCAACAATCATAATACATTGTTTGGCGGACGTTTAATGAGCGATATTGATCAAATTGCATCGATTTCAGCAGCTCGGCACAGCAGAGCAGATTGTGTTACGGCATCTATGGATTCTGTAGACTTTCTGTATCCAATCCGTCCTTCCGATTCAGTCTGCTTTGAGTCATATGTGACTTGGACTGGAAAATCTTCTATGGAGATTTTTGTAAAAGTTATTGCGGAGGATTTGGCAACTGGTAATTGTAAAATTGCAGCCACATCATTATTAACATTTGTTGCATTGGACGAAAATAAAAAGCCACTAACTGTTCCGCGTGTCATTCCTGAAACGGAAGAGGAAATATATTTACATGAAACTGCACCGCAACGCGCAGAAATTCGTATAATGCGTAAACAGCAAAGTAAAGACTTGGCTTCAGTACTAACGAATAACTATCCATGGCATGATCCAGTACAAGTGAATGCATAAAAATACTCAGTCAACTTCGTTTGACTGAGTATTTTTATAAAAAGATGTATAAATCTCAATACTATGATCCATACTACTAATAGATAGGACGTTCTCTAATTCATTTTCTTGGAGGATACCTATCTTTTTATTGTTCAAAAATATATTTAACTATAGAAAAGGGCATAACGTAACGAAAAATAGTTAGTTAAAGCTATAATGAGAAGTATCATAAGGGAAGTTGGGAGATGGATTTATTTATGGTTAAAATGGTCACTGCCGAGGAATTATTCAGGAAGATAAAAGCTGAGCAAGCATTTGTAGTAGTAGATGTACGTGCTGAAGATAAATATAATCAATTCCATATCGAAGCTAACACGGTAGAAGATATAAACATGCCGAAAACAGAAATCTTTACATTAGAAGACGAAGTGGAGAAAGTGATACCGCAGTTACCTCAAAATAGAGAAATGATTATTACATGTACAACAGGGAACTCTGCAACTAAATGTGCAAACATCCTCTCTACTAAAGGTTACGATGTTACTGTATTGGAAGGTGGAATCACTGCGTGGAAAGAATATATTAGTAAAGAGTCTATTGAACGAATATGGAGCGAATTTAAGAATGTTCATCCTGATGCGCCTGAACATTACGAAGCTTGGTCTTTCGGAAATTCGAAACAAATGGCGGATGAACTTGCAGAGTTGGTAGTGGAGGGAACTAAAACGGCGACTTCATCTAACTATTTGCTCTATGAATTAGAAGATGAACTATTACCGATGGTAGGTCTTCACAATATCATTCTTGATGGTAATGGAATTGCGGTCGCAGTCGTGGAAAATGTTTCAGTAGAAGTAATGCCTTTTAATGAAGTGACGGAAGAACATGCATATAGGGAAGGTGAAGGAGATCGTTCGTTACCTTATTGGCAGGAAGTTCATAAAGAGTTTTTCGCAAATGAATTAAAGGAAGTTAAACAAGAATTTCATTATGAAATGCTGGTAGTTTGTGAAACCTTTAAATTGTTGTATAAAAACTAAGTTAGGCATGTGAAGTTATTGAGCCAACAGTAAGTATTCACAATGCCGTTTGAGTGCAAATTAAATTACTTCTATTGGTAGGAAAAGGAGATGTTGAGGCCGTATTGTTACGGCATTCAACATCTCCTTTTGTTTATAAAAATTATTGCTGAACAGGTTCAACGATCTCTTCACTTTCTATAATTACATCATCTTTACTTTTATACACCCAGCTCTGCAGTAGTGGCTGAAAGCGCGGTATAATCTTGCCAAGAATTTTACCGATAAAATATGCAGCTAGAATCGTACCGATCCCGATAGCTCCAAGTGATTGAATAAATACTAAGCAAACGATACCCGCAACTGCTACATTTATTAAATCACTCGAGATTTTTGCTTTACCAAACTTCATATTAAAACGATCGCTTACAACATACGTTAGTGCATCGTAAGGCATTAAAGGCAATTTTGCTGAGAAATAGGCTAATAATCCAGCTGATATAATATATAAACTGATCAATAAGAATAAATATCTGCCAACTAGTGTAGTAGGAGCAGGAAGTAACTGTACGATGGCTAATGTTAGGTCCATAAAAATACCAAAAAGAAAAACGATAGATAACTGAACAATGAATTCACGTATACCAATACGTTTTCTATTTAAAATAATCTGTACGAAAACAAATAAGATATTTGCAAGTATGGTCGTTATACCGATGGTTAATCCTGAGGTAAGGGAGATAGCATAAGCTAATGATGATACGGGGGAAACTCCAAGGTTTGCTTGTATAGAGAAACTAACACCTAAAGATAATAAAAATAATCCTATTACATATAGGGTGAGTCGTTTGGAAATGATATTCATACGATTGAAAAAACCTCTGCTTTCGTTAGTTAATACCATTCATTTTATCATGTAAAGAAAGATATAAATAATATATAATAGTTAAAGACGACATATGCCATTATATATAACGGAGTGTAACCATGGATATTAAACAGCTTTATTATTTTAAGGAAATTGTAGATCAAGAAAGCATTTCGAAAGCTGCGCTTATTTTGCATATAGCGCAGCCACCACTTAGTCAACAATTGAAAAGACTAGAGATGGAGCTTGGTACAACGTTGATTCATCGCTATCGACAAAAATGGGAGCTGACAGAAACGGGGCATATTCTGTATCAATATGCCAAGAAAACACTACTTAGCATGGAGGATGTTAAGAGGCAAATCGAAGAAATTGAGAAAGGTAGTGCAGGAACATTGCGAATTGGTGTATCTTCTGCCTGTTTGAATTTACTCGTCGACTATGTCAGTATATATCGTAAACAATTTCCAGATGTCAAAATTAGCATTGAAAAAGGAAACTCTGAAGAATTACTGAAGAAGCTGGATCATAAAGAAATTGAACTAGCGTTATTATTGCGAATGGAAAATAGTGCACACTGCGATGTGTTGGCTTTAAAAGAACAGGAATATGTGGTGGTGAGTCCGCGCAGCTGGGGAGATGTATTTTCATCCGAGCACGTTACATTTCAAGACCTTGCAGAGCATCCTTTTATTATGCTTGCTGCAATGGAAGGCCATTCGTATTATGAAAACATCCTAAAAGCTTTTCAAGAAGTACAAGCCACACCCAATATTGTAATGGAAAGCAAAGATCTGACAACGGTTATTGCGATGGTTAGCAAAGGTTTAGGATTTTCTATTATTCCACGGGTAGCTTATGCTGTGCCGATGGATCAATTAAAGATCTATGAATTGATGCAATTTGATTCTCGTGTAGAGCCGGTCATGATCAAGACAAAAGATGAACGAATTTCTAAAGCTACATCTCAGTTTTGGGAGTTAGTGGATTCTGTACAGAAAGAGAGTAACCTATATGGTACGATTGAAGACCTAGACCCTTATAATTGAGTGTGTTTAAAATTCAGTGAGTATTTTTTCAAGTGGTTTATCTATGTAACCTCATCATAACGTATATACGTAAAAATCCAATCACATATGTGATTGGATTTTTTGTATAGATTTTTATTTCACTTGTTCTTTCGTTTCTACTTTTTGCACTTCTATTTTCTTAGGCTCATCATCATCGTCATCCATAATGTCTTTGGCAGATTTCTTGAATTCAGACAACGTCTTTCCTACTGCCGAACCAATTTCGGGTAATTTGCGAGGGCCGAACAAAATTAAAATAATCACTAAAATAATAATTAAGCCTGGTACTCCAATTGCGGCTAAGTTCATAGCGATTCCTCCTCTCATTGCTTGAAAATGTAGTCCTCTATATATCATAACCTATATTTGATCGCATAAAACACTATTTGAAGATTTAAATGAAGAAGAGTAATTCATCCCTCTAATGATTAAATTCCCAATGATTGGACAAACTAACAAATAACTAGTTTGTTGGGAAAGAAGTGATGAATATGGATGAAGCAACACGTCATATAGAACCACCTGCATACTATACACGTTTGGCAACACGACTGGAACCAACCGCGGATATAGTGAAAAAAACCTTGAAAAGTAGAGGTCGAGTAGTGCACCTTTTGTATTTGAAAAGTGTAGTAGATATGATGCAACTACAAGAAATTGTGGTGAAACCTTTCTATGAAATGTCAGCCGAACAGAATTTTTCTGAGTATATTCAATCATTACCTTATGAAACCAAGATGCCAACAGGGGATGAAGAGATTCTTATAGAAATAACGAAGGGTAATGTCTTTGTCATGATCGACAAGCAAATCACGTTACTTGAGTTAAAGATAGTAGCGGCCAATGCGGTGCAAGAAGCCATTATGGAACCTACAATTCATGGACCCCAACTTGGACTCAGTGAGAGTATTGAGACAAATATTAATCTAATGCGGCAACGTTATCATAAGCCGTCTTTGGTTATTGAACCAATGCAATTGGAAGATGCTTCGAATCGTAATATTGCATTAATTTACGATGGGGAAAGAGTAAATCTTCAGCTTTTGAAAAAAATTAGAAAGCGTATTTTAACGTTGGATGTAGAGCTGGTTCAGGCAAGCGGAGACTTACAGTACTACTTGAACAATAAAAAGTACAGCTTGTTTCCAACTAGCCTTCTGACTGAGCGCCCAGATCGTATTCTTCATAATATGGCGGTTGGAAAAGTCATTATATTAGTAGATGGAAGCCCTCATGCAATTATTGCACCTACAACGTTCTTTGATTTTATGCTTTCGATGGAGGATGCGTATTACTCCTTTTGGGTAGTATCGTTAATACGATTTCTTCGTTATGCAGGATTGTTTACATGTATTATGCTGCCCTCTATATATGTTGGTGTTACTTCCTATACACCAGAAGTCCTCAGAACAGAGCTTGCTATGACGGTGGCAGCGAGCAGGATTGGGGTTCCGTATCCCTCGTTTATTGAAGTGTTTTTCATGTTGATCTTTATTGAACTGCTAACGGAAGCTAGCATGCGGTTGCCAAATAGTATCAGCGCTACGGCTACAACAGTTGGAGGGCTGATACTTGGAACTGCAGCAGTAGAGGCCGCATTGACATCAAACATCATGGTCATTGTCGTCTCCCTTGTAGCGATTTCCACCTTTGTTATCCCAATAAGTGAAATGAATTACGCTGTCCGGGTCTGCCGTTTTTTACTATTGTTATATACGACGGTATTTGGTCTAGCGGGTATGATTCTCGGAATGCTGGGTTTGTTGTTGTATTTGGTCAACAAAGACAGTTTTGGTGAGCCGTATTTACGGATGTTTTGGAAAAATAGACAGGAAGAATTGAAGGTGGATGATTCATGAGCCGCTTTGTTTATTTTTTACTAATATCTAATATGACTGCCAACCTCATTGCCGCCAGTCCAAGAATATTTTTCGCTAAAAGTGAAGAAGGAGCAATTGTCACGATGATCATTGCGTTATTTTTTGGCGTATTTATGAACTGGGCATTGATCACTTCATTCAAAGCGTTTCCAGGGAAGAGTTTACCGCAAATTTTATCTTTATATCTATCGAAATGGATTACGATTCCGGCATTATTTATCTTAGGAGTAATTTGGTATGTTTCGGGTCTTCAGACTCTGATTACATATATAGATATTCTTTTACGATTTTTAACACCTGAGATGTCAGTTTATTTAGTGATTGCGATGTTCATTCCAGTGATCACTTTTGGCGTGATCATGCAAAGTCGCAACATATTATTTACACTTGAATTGGTGTTTGTTTTGGCATTTCCTGCTGCTGCATATTATATAGTAAAACTTTACTTTGCTGAACAGGTGAGTTGGGATCATGTGGGAATTGCGATGACTTTTATAGATAACCCACCTGACTATACAGTATTTACTACTGCGATATATTTATTTGCAGGAGCTTTTGATATCATTATTTTCAATTCATTACTCAATAAAAAAATGACTTTTGGCATTAAACAGGCTCTAATTGTGTTTTTTTTGGGTGCTTTTGCACTTTTTACGACCTATTTCATTCCGATAGGTGTATTAGGATTTGATCAAGTGGAAAATATTATGTACCCATGGATTCTGACCAGTGATTCTATTCGAATGAAGTTTGGGGTAATTGAGCGTGTAATATTTATATTTTTGTTACTATTCTTAGCGATTGCCTTTTTAAATATAACAATTCATTGGCATGTTGCTTGTCAATTATTTCAGAGTGCCTTTGGTATAGAGCATATGAAAATGAAGTTACGTAAAAAAGCCAGTCTTATCACAGTAGTTATGGTATTTTGGTTAATCGCATTCTATACAACTTTAAAGATCACTGAGTATGATTTGTTTTTTTACAGTAAGTATTACTTTAATACGATACCAATTATATTCATTGGTCTTATGGTTCTTATGCTTGTAGTGAATAGGAGGGCGAAGTCTTGAAATTCCTCTCAGTGAGTAAATGGTTTATGGTGGTTTTATGCATGAGTGGTCTGTTGCTTCAATATGGCTGTGCGTTCAAAGATATAGATAAACGCCTATTTGTGTCTGCGATTGGGATTGATCCTGCCGAAAATGTGGAGAACGGATATAAAGTGACATTGAAAGTCGCTTTGCCGTTTGGCGCTATTAAAGATTCCCCTAAGCCTAGTTTTGCGTACCTGTCACGTGAAGGACATTCAATAGGCGAAGCGATTCGTATGCTGGAGACACATGTAGACAAGGTATTGGAACTAGGTCATATGAAAACAATTGTTGTTCATGAAAAGCTTCTTAGGGATGACATGCAAACGTTCATGGATTATTTTATACGACGCGGTGATATCGAATTAATCGCATATGTTGCAGGTGCTAGACCGTCTGCCGAGACGATTTTAAAAGTAGAGCCAGATACTGAAGCACCGGCATCGGTTTCTTTAATCAACTTTTTTGGAGCGACAGCGAATGATAGTCCATATGTCGTGACGACTTATTTGTTTGAATTGCGCAGGGATATCCTCTCTGACGGTATTAATGCTGTTGTACCACTAATTGAGACAAATGAAAAAGGCGATGAACTAATAGTGAATAATTCTGTAGTAGTTGACGGAAGGGAGGACCCTGCTGTTCTATCTACCATTGAAACGAAGTACTTTAATTCATTATTGAAACATTCAACTGGATTTACCTATCTAGTCAAAGAAGGAAGTCTTGAGTTATTATTACAGATAAGCCAGAGTAAGATGACGTATAAATTTGTACCCAATAAAGGTAATACGGCACCGCATGCTATAGATATGCATATTTGGATGAAAGGAACGATAGGTGAAGCCAGTAAAGATTTATCTATTGCTAGATTAGATGAATATAACGAAGTAGCCTCAAAAGAAGTGAAACAAAAAGTTGTTCACTTTCTAACTAAAATGCAAGAGGAAAATCTGGATCCTTTTGGTTTTGGCTTACATTATCGAGCGACGCGGTTGCATACAGAGGATGTATTTACTACATGGCAAAAAGCATATCCTGATATAGAGTTTAAAGTTACTGTGGACGTAAAACTACAGGGAACTGGCACGATAGAATAATTAGTAGAAAAACGTCATCCATCACAGTATTGGATGACGTTTTTTATTAGTTTTTACGAAAGTTCTTTTTACTTTCTATGATTACGTCGCTCTTGGATTTCTAAGTTAGCGGGTTGCTGACGTTTCTGATCGAAAGTAAACTCCTCTCCAAACTCCATATTATCTAGACGATGCGGCTTATCAAGTTGTACAGGTTGTTCTTGCAGTTTTTTCTCAGGTTTCCGCTTTTTCATGGGAATCCACATCCTTCCTACCATTTAGATGAATTTCACTTACTTAGTTAGAATGAGTAAAAATGCAGAATCTATTCATACTAAGAAAAAACTTCGCCAGCGATATGCGCTTGACGAAGTTATATGACAATTAGTTTAAATGTAATGGTGGAGGGATGATCCAACCCTTTGATTTATTTAAGCTTAATAATTTGGCACCGAATGCTACTTTTTCCATATGGCATTTGGCAAACAGTGTCGCAACATCTTCGCGTAAACATTGACCCATAGCCATACTGCATGAAACTAATCCCTGACCTATGTTAATTGATATAGCACCACTGATTTCGGGATCCATAAAGCGTGCGCCAGCAGGAATTTCCTCGGCATTTGCTTTTGGTCTCTCTGGAAGGGCAGGAGGCGGTGTGATTCCATTGGCTTTCAATACTTTGCCAAAGTCTTTATTCTCAGCTTTCATAGTTTTGATTGCTTCTTCTAGCAGTTGAATCAGATCGTCGTCACCAGCATGATTAACAAAAGCTTCATATCCACTGATTAGTCCGTTATTCGCACCCATAAATGACCAAATGGCTGTAACTTCTCCGTAATGTAAAGGCTGATCTTTTGGATTACCATCTAAAATACCCACAAAAACACTCTCCTCATCATTGTTTTAACTTCATGAGTAGTCTTTGCAGATATCAACTATTTATACTTATTTTTTATATGTTGTCACAAATGAAGGTCCAGAGAATATATTAGGACGCTGATCGACACCTTCTTTTGTGCCACGCTTTGCATGGGCTTTTCCATAAGCTTGCGACTCTTGCCAGTTTTTGAAGGACTCTTCGTCTTCCCACATAGTTAAGATCACATATGTGCCGGAGTGTACAGGTCGCAATACACGGATTGCTACGAATCCTGGTTCTGCCTCTATAAGACGCGCACGATTATTAAAGCGCTGTTCAAACGTTTCTCTACCTTCTTCTGTTACAGGAATATTGTTTAATACTGCGAAACGACCAGATGGTAAATCTCCGCTTTGATCTAAAATATCGTATTCGACGGCATGGTCGAGAGTTGTCGTTTCCGCTTCTTGAAGCACGAGCACTTCTTCATCATTATTCATTAATGACGCACGTGCTTCTTCTGGTAAGTTACCTGCATCTTCTAGTGGACCTGTCCATTTAAATAGTTTCATTTCAGACACCTCATCTTTTTCTATTTTGTTAATTACTATATAGTATAACGGAGAAATGAAAATGCTTTCAATGAATAAGAAAACAGTGCTGTTGGTTTACTATCGAAAATAGGAGGGAAGAGTAAGAAAAATACATTTGGAGGAGATTGAATGAATCAAAAGTACGCAGATGTACTGAATGCATTAGAGGATTGTATAAAGGCGTGTAATCATTGTTTTGACGCATGTCTAAAAGAAGAAGACGTTCGTATGATGGCGGACTGCATTCGACTCGATCGAGAGTGTGCTGACATTTGTTCATATGCAATCCAGTCGATTACTCGACAAAGTCCATTTACAGAAAATGTCTTGCAACTATGTGCGGAAATTTGTGAGCAGTGTGCTGAAGAATGTGGGAAACACGATCATGATCACTGCAAACAGTGTGCTGAAGCATGTCGGAAATGTGCGGAAGCTTGTCGCAGCGTAGCTTAATTTCTTAAATGAAGATAAAGCATTTTTCATCTTTACGTAGGTATTTTTTTGATCGCAATAAGTTAGCTTCTCTTATTAAATGATTTCACATACAAAACAAAAAACCTTCCATACAAGTATGGAAGGTTTTTCTCTGTTTATGTAAGCCGTGTTTGCCGTACTTAGTCATAGAAAGTTTTAAACCACCACTCCTCAAAGTGGGTGTTTGCGGAAAACGTTCCTGTATGTCTGAATTGCTAAAAGGAATCCAGCATGCCATTTCCGTTTCGTAATAAACTCCCTTTTACAGCTTAAAGGTTAAAACTTAATGTCATACGAACAATACAGCTTGTAGATTTATCTTACACCCGGAAAAGAGGAAATGCAAATGGAAAGTTCTTCTGTTTGTTGAAACTAAAACGTATAATAGAACGTATAGAAATGAAAAGACAAGGGGTGGTCATGTATGGAACCGCATGAAAACAACTCAGAAAAACAACAACTCGTTACAAGACAGGCAGAGGAAATCAGTACGTTGAATCAAGAAGTGGATGTACTTCGTAAAGAGGTGAAACAGCTTCGTGAAGATATTGAGCTGATTGATATATTTCAAAAGAAACCCATCGTTTCATCTGCTGTAATCGGACAAGTCGGTGGTATTATTATCGCTATACTAGTCATTATCGGAATATTCTTTTAGATGAATGACTCTGCACTGTTATTATAAAATTGGTGGGACTATAGTTTACCCCGATCGTGCTGAAAAGGCAGAGATTGCGCCATATATTATGTCTATTCAAAGCTTATTGCCATGCTTGGTTTCTGTAAAGCCTGTACTCTGAAGTAGAACTAAATCGTAGATGATGTTTAGACACTTTGTAATGTGGAATAGTATATACAGTACATCACATAAGGAGTGGTAAGCACTATGGCTAAAATAGCGACAGTACTTGGAGATATGTTTGAGGACTCAGAATATATGAAACCGGCTACAGCGTACAAAGAAGCTGGACATGAAGTAGAAGTGATTGGCGCGGAAGCGGGAACTGAAGTAACAGGGATGAAAGAAAATACAAAAGTGAAAATTGATAAAGCAATTGCTGACGCTAAATCATCGGATTATGATGCTTTGTTTATTCCGGGCGGATTTTCACCTGACATTTTGCGTGCAGATGATCGTTTCGTAAAATTTGTCAAAGAATTTATGGATGCAGAAAAACCTGTATTCGCAATTTGTCACGGCCCACAATTGCTCATCACAGCGAAAGCACTTGAAGGACGCGATGCCACAGGATACACGTCTATTCGTGTAGATATGGAATATGCAGGTGCAAAATACGCGGACAAAGAAGTAGTAGTTTGTCAGAACCAACTCGTAACAAGCCGCACACCTGATGATATTCCGGCATTTAATCGTGAATCACTTAAACTTCTAGAGAAATAATAATTGTTTCGACCGTCAAGGTGTAAAAGCCTTGGCGGTTTTTTTATGCCTTCTTAACATTAAAACGCCGCTTACAACATACGATAACAATACAATTTCACATTCGTTGAAAAAGATTCTCAATTGTACTTGAAAAAGGTTCTCAATGAGAGTATGCTAAAAGCAACGAATAAATCGGAGAGACGATCGCGTCTTACAATGGAAAGGTTGGGGATCTACTATGTATAAGATTGTTGCATGGGCGGTATTAGCAGGGATTGCATTAGGTACAGTAGCAGGATTTTCATTTGGAAGTAAAGAACTGGCAGGAATGCTCGCTGGAGTGGCGGCACTCGCATTTATAGCGGCACCTGCAGCGGTCGTCTATGCAAGCGAAAAGAAGAAATGGCAGCAAGCTCATTAATAGACGAAAAAGCATCCGAAATTTTGGATGCTTTTTTGTATGATTTTCATTAGATATTCCCAAAGATTTTTCTTGAAATACATAACCTTAATATGCAGACCATCCATTGTCAGCTTCCATGACAACGCCGTTAACATAAGAGGATTCATCTGATGCAAGGAATAGTGCAATGTTTGCAATTTCTTCCTTAGTTCCCGGACGGCTCATCATGTTTACGCCCCTTAGAGCTTGCTTCATGCCGAATTCATCCGGTTGAGTCAAACTGTTTGTGATATTAGTCGGTATTTGCGCTGGGGCAATTGCGTTACAGCGGATGTTTAATGGACCGTATTGAGAAGCAACGCTTTTTGTCATCCCTGCGACCGCATGCTTTGAAGCGGTGTAAGCAAAACCACCTCTACCACCTGTCACTGCTGAGATAGAAGCCATGTTGACGATAACCCCTGACTTTTTTTCTTCGAAGATAGCTAATGCTTTACGAGTTGCACGCATCACACCTGTTGTGTTGATTGCCAATACTTTGTCCCATACTTCATCTGTCACTGTAGCCGCAGAGTACATATTGTCCATAATCCCAGCATTGTTCACTAGAATATCAAGAGTACCGAATCGCTCAACTGCTGTATCAATCATTTTTTGTACATCTTCCTCAACTGTCACGTTGGTTTTAACTGCTAGCGCTTCACCGCCAGTACTTTTGATCGTCTGGACAGTTTCTTCCGCACCTTCCATATTCATATCTGCGATGATAAGCTTTGCGCCTTCACGGGCATACAGTACAGCAATTTCTCGTCCAATCCCAGAACCAGCGCCAGTTACTACTGCTACTTTATTTTCTAAACGTTTCAACAATATCGCCTCCAATAGTATTCGTATGTTCTTTTTTATTATATACTTTAATGTCTAACTATTGAAAGGTTTAGCTTCATTGCTTTGACTACATAAAAAACTCGAACTGTCATAGTTAAGCTGACGGTTCGAGTTGTACTGTTTACTATTATTGAACTTTTATGCCTTCGACTACTTCTTTTGCAGCATAAAGAGCTTGTTTCACATCAGCAATCAAATCGTCTACATCTTCGACTCCAACCGAGAAACGTAGTAGACGGTCGTCCACTCCACGGCGATTACGTTCTTCCAATGGAATATCCATATGTGTCTGTGTAGTTGGATACGTGATAAAGCTTTCCACACCACCCAAACTTTCAGCGAATGAAATAAGGTTCATGTTTTCAAGGAATGGTCCCACCCACTCGCTATTCTGTACACGGAATGACAACATACCCCCAATACCAGCGTAGAGCACATCGACAATGAGTGGTTCTTGTTCTAAATAAGATACCATTGCTTTCGCATTCGCGTCATGTTGTTTCATACGTAAGTGCAATGTTTTTAGACCGCGAACGACAAGCCATGAGTCAAGGGGAGACAATGTAGCTCCAATCGCATTATGGTTAGTAAATAGGCGTTCGCATAATTCCTCACCCTTTGCGACGACTAAACCTGCTAGTACGTCATTATGTCCCCCGATATATTTCGTTGCACTATGAATGACAATATCTGCACCTTCTTCAATAGGTCGCTGGAAATAGGGTGTTAAGAACGTATTGTCGACAATTAGCAATAAACCATGTTTTTTTGCCAATTCCGCATACGTACTGATTGCTATGTTTTGCATTAATGGATTGGTGGGTGTTTCCAAGAAGATCGCTTTTGTGCGATTAGTAATCGCTTGCTCGACTTCTGAAACATCATCGAACGATAAGTATCGCGTCTTCACATTGTACGTCTCTTCATATTGATTAAATAAGCGATACGTACCGCCATATAGGTCTTCAGGCGCTAATAGTTCTGAATCTGTCTTAAATAAAGATAAAATTAGTTGAATGGCTGCCATTCCAGAACTGCACGCATATCCTTGATCACCGGATTCCAAGTTTGCAATTCCATCCTCTAAGACAGAACGCGTAGGGTTTTTTGTACGTGTGTAATCATATCCAGTAGATTTGCCCAGACCTTCATGATGGTATGCTGTCGACAAGTAAATCGGCGTATTTACTGCTCCGGTTTTCTCATCACTGTGATTTCCAAGTTGTACTAATCTAGTTTCTAATCCGTTGTTTGTCATGAATATCCATCCCCCCAGAAAAATAAAAAAGAACCTCTTCTTTTCGAATAGGCCCTCGAACATACAAGTGTATACAGTATTCTCATCTTCAAGGTGGTGTCACCCTTGGAATTAGCACCGTGCCTGGGGCTGGTTGCTGAGACATCGCTGGGCCTATCCCTCCGTCTCTCTCGATAAGAATATTCACAATATAGGCAAAACTGTTGACGGATTTATTCTATCATGCAGATATACTAGATGCAAGTTCCCTTTTATCGTCATTCGATGATTTTTTGTTTCAGTAAAAGATTTGCTATACTTATAGATACTCTTCACGATGGAAAGGAGATTTTTAATTTGGCTTGGGGGTATGTCGCGCTGGCGGCTATTATAGAGATTTTCTGGGTAGTCGGTCTTCGTTACTCTGAAACAGTTATTCAATGGACTGGAACCGGTGTGGCAATTGTTTTCAGTTTTTATTTCATTATTAAAGCATGTGAAAAATTACCTTCCGGGACGGTATACGCAGTTTTTACCGGATCAGGTGCCGCTGCAATCCTTTTAGTGGATATATTCATCTTTCAAGCAGGCTTCACATGGGTTACGCTGACATTCATCGGATTAATCGTCATTGGGGTAATCGGCATTAAGTTGACTACAGATGAAAAAGCGGATACAGAAGGAGGTAGCTGACAATGGCTTGGGTGTACTTGGCTATTGCGAGTCTCGGGGAGATTTTCGGTGTGGTAAGTATTAATTATTATTTACAGAAGCGTTCAATTAAAAGATTGTTACTTATTGTGGGGATATTTGGTTTCGGCTTTGTTTTTCTATCACTTGCGATGCGTGAAATTCAGATGAGTACAGCTTATGCGGTATGGACAGGGTTAGGAGCAGCAGGAGCCGTATTGATGGGGATTTTGATTTTTAAAGAATCTGCTAGCATCAAACGTCTCTTCTTTTTATCACTCATTATTCTCGGTGCAGTCGGCTTAAAGTTATTCGGATAAAGGGGAGTGAACATACTGGTTTATTGGACACAATTTGATTTCGACGAATGGACAGTGACACTAGCTGCTACAGAAAAAGGACTTTGCTACGTGGGACTTGCCGAAAAAAGTTTGGAACATATGAAGGATTGGACTAAGCGATTTGATAATAAAGAATTAAAGGAAGATGAAACAAAGCTTGAAGTCTATACGAGTCGGTTCATAGAGTATTTTTCAGGGAAAGCTACTGGTTTTTCAGAGCTGTCGCTTGATTTAAAGGGAACACCCTTTCAACTGCAAGTATGGGAAGCACTACAACGAATACCATATGGTGAAATCGTAACTTATTCGAAAATTGCAGAACAAATAGGAAAAGTATCTTCTGTTCGGGCTGTAGCATCTGCAATAGGCAAAAATCCGATATTGATCGCGGTGCCTTGTCACCGTGTGATTTCAAAAAGTGGAGGATTGTCAGGCTATCGTGATGGTATGGAACATAAAAGTAACTTGCTGCAACTGGAGAAATCGAGCTTGATAAGTGATAGGACGGAGTGAGCAACATGAAATATAAGCAAATTAAACAGAAGAAAATATATGAAGAAGTGGCGGATAGTTTATTAGACTCCATTCAATCTGGAGAGTTAAAGCCGGGTGATAAATTAGATTCTGTACAGCAACTGGCTGAAAACTTTACAGTTGGCAGATCAACAATTCGCGAAGCCTTATCAACATTACGTGCTAGAGGGCTTATAGAAATGCGACAAGGAGAGGGAACATATGTCAAGGAGTTTTCATCCGTCGATATGATCTTTCCGTTACAGAGTGCCATGCTCATGAATCAACAGGATATTCAACATTTGTTAGCTGTGAGAAAAATAGTTGAGACCGGAGCCGCAGCAAATGCAGCCGAATCCCGTACAGTATACGATTTAAAAAAGATGGAAACTGCACTCAATGAAATGAAAAAGCATGCCGGGGATATTTTGCTAGGTGAAAAAGCGGATCTAGACTTCCATTTTGCAATCGCAGAAGCAACAAAAAATCCATTATTGGTAAATTTGTTGAGCCAAGTGGCAGGACTAATGAGTGAATCGATGAGAGAGACACGTCGTATTTGCCTTTATTCGGAGACTGCGACAGTAGATCGTTTGCATGATGAGCATGAGGCCATATTTTTAGCGATTAAATCACAGCAACCAGAAATTGCGTCTAGTACTATGCAAGCCCATCTTCTGAATGTGGAGTCTGTTCTAATAGATCATTGGAAGTCAGTAAAAGAATAACATTACTCACTCATTTTCTTTTGAGCGATTTTTTTATAGCGAAATAAATGAATGCTCTGTCAATGAACAAATCTTTGTAGTATGCTATGTAAAATATTAGTCATCTGATGACCTGTTGACTGTGTGAAATATTTTAGCGAAGAGGTGAAGTGAAATGAAGGTTAGCTTATTTATCACATGTCTTGTAGACATGTTTTATGCAGAAGCCGGCAAAGACATGGTAGAAGTATTGGAAAGACAAGGCTGTGAATTATCGTTTCCAAAGGGGCAAGTTTGCTGCGGACAGCCTGCTTATAACAGCGGTTATGTAGAAAATTCCAAATCGGCAATGAAGAATATGATCAAGGCATTTGAAAATGCGGAGTATGTTGTCACGCCTTCAGGATCTTGTGCCACCATGTTTAAATTGTATCCTGATGTATTCAAAGATGATCCCAATTGGTTACCAAGAGCGCAAGAGTTGGCAGATAAAACGTATGAGTTCACTCAGTTTCTTGTCAATGTATTGCAAGTGGAAAACGTTGGAGCTAAATTGATGGGAAAGGCCACTTATCATCCGTCTTGCCATATGACGAGATTACTAGGCGCAAGTGAAGAACCAAGAAAGCTATTGAATCAAGTGGAAGGACTCGAAATGATCCCTTTACCCAATGCACATAATTGTTGTGGATTTGGCGGAACATTCTCCGTGAAGATGGGAGATATCTCTGAACAAATGGTAGATGAGAAGGTGAATAGTGCCATGGCGACTGAAGCAGATTATTTAATTGGGGCGGACTGTGGTTGCCTGATGAATATTGGCGGACGAGCAGAACGTGTAGGCAAGCCTATCCGTGTTATGCATATCGCGCAAGTATTGAATAGTCATGAGTAAATCAAAAAAAGTGAGGTGATAGCAATGGCGATGAAGTTCAGTAAGAAAAACTTTACAGATCGTACAAAGGATAATATTTCAGATGATTTCATGAGGCAGGCAGTGGCGAGCGCACAAGAACGTTTGCATGGAAGAAGACTCGATGCTGCAGAGGAGTTAGGTAGTTGGGAAGAATGGCGTTCACATGGGGAAGAAATTCGTCAGCATGTTCTTGAAAATTTAGATTATTATTTACATCAGCTAAGTGAAAATGTTTCACAACGTGGTGGTCATGTATTCTTTGCGAAGACCGCTGAAGAAGCTAGTGAGTATATTCGAGATGTCATCAAGAAAAAAGAGGGCAAAAAAGTTGTGAAGTCGAAATCCATGGTAACGGAAGAAATCAATCTGAATAATGTTCTAGAAGAAGCTGGATGCGAAGTCATTGAGACAGACTTAGGTGAGTATATCCTTCAAGTAGATGATCATGATCCACCCTCTCATATCGTAGCGCCAGCACTTCATAAAAACAGAGAACAAATTCGCGAAGTATTTGCGGAAAAACTTGACTACCACAATACATCTAAACCGGAAGAATTAGCTTTGCATGCACGTGAAAAACTGCGTCAAGAATTCTTGGATGCAGACATAGGTATTACAGGTTGTAACTTTGCGATAGCTGAAACAGGCTCGATTAGTCTTGTGACGAATGAAGGGAATGCACGACTTGTATCCGCATTGCCGAAAACTCAAATTACGGTAATGGGTATGGAGCGGGTGGTACCTTCATTTGAAGAATTCGAAGTACTGGTCAGCTTATTGACGCGAAGTGCAGTAGGTCAAAAATTGACGAGCTATGTCACGGCGTTAACAGGTCCTAGAGATGAAGGGGACGTGGATGGCCCTGAAGAATTTCATTTAGTCATTGTTGACAATGGTCGTTCTGAAATATTAGGGACAGAATTCCAGTCCGTGTTGCAATGTATCCGATGTGCTGCATGTGTCAACGTGTGTCCCGTTTATCGCCATATTGGCGGGCACTCATACGGCTCTATTTATTCGGGCCCTATTGGTGCTGTGCTATCGCCGTTGCTTGGAGGCTACGACGATTTCAAGGAGCTACCTTTTGCATCCACGCTATGCGGAGCATGCACGGATGCTTGTCCGGTGAAAATCCCTCTTCACGAACTACTTCATTCACACCGTCGCATCATGGTGGAAGAAGAAGGCCGATCACCTATTTCAGAGAGGCTGGCAATGAAAGCATTCGGGATCGGTGCTTCTTCCAATCCGTTGTACTCTATGGGCTCAAAGGTAGCATCTACCGCGATGAAACCGTTGACGAAAAATGACCGGATTTCAAAAGGTCCAGGTCCACTGAAAGACTGGACAGACTTACGGGAGTTCCCGGCTGTCGGAAATACGCGTTTCCGAGACTGGTTTTATGATCAGAAAGGAGGCAAATAAGCATGGTAGGATCGATACAAAACCGCGATGCTTTTCTAGATAAGATTGCGGCACAATTAGGTCGCGAACCGAAAAAGAAAGTAGAAAAACCGATATGGAAACATCAACCTCAGCGCACTGTGTTAGCAGATGCTTCTATAGATGATTTACTCGAAGTATTACGTGTGCAATGTGAGCAAATTCATACTGATATCGTCGAAACGACAAAAGAATTGTTACCGGTTGCGCTGGATGAAGTCGTAAAAGCATACGGTGGCGGACCGCTATCTCTATGGAAAGATGAACGTTTTGGGGAGTATGGATTATCGGACCTGCTAGAGACAAAATGGCCTTCGGAACAGATTGAAGTCAATAGTTGGAATTCTTCGCTCGGAGAGAAGAATATTGAATTAGCTGAACGAGCAAATATCGGCATCACATTCAGCGACATGACCCTCGCGGAATCCGGTACCGTCGTACTATTCAGTAGTGCAGACAAAGGTCGTTCAGTCAGCTTGCTCCCAACGCATTATATTGCCTTAATCCCTAAAAGTACGCTAGTTCCAAGAATTACCCAAGCATCAGATATGATTCGAGAAAAACTAAACAACGGTGAGCAAGTTCCGTCTTGCATCAACTTCATCACAGGTCCAAGCAACTCCGCAGATATCGAAATGAACCTCGTTATCGGCGTTCACGGTCCTATCAAAGCATCATATATCGTTATAGAAGATTGCTGAAAAATGATTACGTAAGACAGAGGCTGAACTCGGAAATGAATCGGGTCCTTCATCTGTCTTTTTTTATGAAGTAGATCAAGCGAAGCGTTAGGAGCATATATTTTCACCTAAACGCATTTGGCAAGTTAGGCACTCAGAAAAGCATCTGCCGAAAACGTCGAACAACGTTGCCTCCACATTCACATTTCCATTATGAACTTTTTTACGAGCTTCAAAAAAGTTATATTTCTGAAATCGATTCCCCAGTTGATGATTACTTTGCTGAGAAATAGGGAAAATAGTGTATAATGACAATATTATTGCAGCGGAAGAAGGAGACGACTATGACTTCATCATACAAAGACGACAGCTTAGCGTTACACACAGATCTATATCAAATCAATATGGCTGAATCATATTGGGCGGACGGTATTCATGAACGGAAAGCGGTATTTGAAGTGTATTTCAGAAAAATTCCATTTGGTAACGGTTATGCGATATTTACCGGCCTTGAACATGTACTAAAGTATCTCGAAGAGTTTTCGTTCACAGAAAGCGATTTAGCTTATTTACGAGAAGAGCTAGGTTTCGCCGATGACTTTCTTGATTATTTAAAAGGCGTCCGTTTCACGGGAGACGTTTACTCCATGAAAGAAGGAGAACTCGTTTTTGCGAATGAACCGATTATCCGAATTGAAGCGAACCTGATTGAAGCGCAGTTGATCGAAACAGCATTGCTAAACATCGTTAACTATCAAACGTTAATCAGCACAAAAGCTAGCCGTATTAAACAAGTAGTGAAAGATGATATTGTGATGGAATTCGGGAGCCGCCGTGCGCATGAGATGGATGCCGCGGTTTGGGGTGCGCGTGCCGCGGTTATTGGTGGCGTAGAATCTACGAGTAACGTACGTGCAGGCAAACGTTTCGGACTGACTGTTTCGGGAACACATGCTCATTCATTCGTACAAGCCTATAAAGATGAGTACACTGCATTTAAAGTCTACGCACAGCGTCATAAAGACTGCGTATTCTTAGTGGATACCTATAATACATTGAAAATTGGTGTTCCAACAGCGATCAAAGTAGCAAAAGAACTCGGAGACAGCATTAATTTCATCGGCGTCCGATTGGACAGTGGAGATATTGCGTTCTTGTCAAAAGAAACTCGCCGCATGCTAGATGAAGCAGGTTTCCCAGATGCGAAAATCGTTGTATCCAATGACTTGGATGAGTATACAATTTTGAACTTGAAAGCCCAAGGAGCCCAAGTAGACATCTGGGGTATTGGAACAAAGTTGATTACGGCATATGATCAACCGGCGCTTGGAGCGGTCTATAAAATTGTCTCCATTGAAAGCGAAGATGGAGAAATGCAAGATACGATTAAAATTTCGGCAAACGTAGAAAAAGTGACAACACCCGGCCGCAAAAAACTGTATCGAATCATTGACCTCGAAAATGGTAAAGCGGAAGGCGACTACATTACGATGCATGACGAGGATCCGACGAAGGAAGAACGCATCAAAATGTTCCATCCTGTTCATACATTTATCTCGAAGTTTGTGACGAATTTTGAAGCGGTAAACTTACACGAACAAGTTATCCAAGACGGAACAATTATTTATGAAAATCCGCCAGTTTATGAAATTCGTGAATTTGCACAACGAAATCTTACCCTACTATGGGAGGAATATAAACGTTCATTAAACCCGGAAGAGTATCCTGTCGATCTTAGTCAGAAGTGTTGGGACAATAAGAGACGTAATATAGAAGAAGTGCATGAAATGGTAGAGATCTATACAAAGCGATGAAAAGGAAGTGGTAGCGTTGACATTGCAGCTAGAAATTATCCAAGCATTACGTGCGAAACCGGAAATCGACCCGCAGCAAGAGATTCGGACTTCCATTGACTTTATGAAAGCATATATGAAAAAGAATACATTTTTACAAGGGTTTACAGTAGGTATTTCCGGAGGGCAAGACTCTACATTAGTTGGCAAGTTAGCACAGATGGCCGTTGACGAACTTAACAAAGAGTTAGGAGAAGAAAAGTACAGATTTTATGCACTCCGTTTACCATATGGTGTGCAGTTTGACGAAGACGATTGCCAGGATGCATTGCGTTTTATCCGTCCGTCCGTCGTCTATTCAGTCGATATTAAAGAAGCAGTGGATGCTAGTGAACGGACTCTAATCAAAGCAGGTCTCCATATTTCCGATTTTGATAAAGGGAATGAAAAGGCACGTGAACGTATGAAAGTGCAATATTCCGTAGCGGCCGTTCATCACTCTGTTGTTCTTGGTTCAGATCACGCAGCCGAAGCAATCACTGGCTTCTACACAAAGTTTGGTGATGGTGCAGCGGATTTGATGCCGATTTATCGACTGAATAAACGCCAAGGTAAACAATTATTAAAAGCGCTAGATTGTCCACCACATTTATACAATAAAATCCCTACAGCTGATTTGGAAGGCAATAAACCCGCCATTCCGGATGAAGTAGCATTAGGTGTGACGTATGATGAAATCGATGACTATCTCGAAGGAAAAGAAGTATCGGACGAAGCACGTAAGCAAATTGAAGGACATTATTTGAAATCAGCACATAAACGGCACTTGCCTATCACAGTGTTTGATGAATTTTGGAAATGAAAACTGCCGACCTTTTATTGGATAAAGGGTCGGCAGTTTTTCTGTTTGTCGGGGTTATGCGTTTCAGGTATGATAGTTTCATATAAAAAGACGGATTCAGTTCGTGACGGGGGAGAACAATTATGCATTCACAATGGATCGAACGAGTATTAAACAATATTGAAAAGGTTATTGTTGGTAAACGTGATATAGCGGAGTTAAGTATAACGGCATTATTAGCTGGCGGTCACGTATTACTAGAAGATGTACCAGGCGTTGGCAAGACGATGCTAGTAAGGGCGCTTGCGACTTCGATTGGTGCTAAGTTCAAGCGGATCCAATTCACGCCGGACTTGTTACCTTCTGATGTTTCAGGCGTATCGATCTATAATCCACAGACGATGCAATTTGAATTTCGTCCGGGGCCTTTAATTGGGAATATCGTATTGGCTGATGAAATTAACCGAACATCACCTAAAACACAAGCTGCTTTATTGGAAGGGATGGAGGAGGCATCCATTACAGTAGATGGAACGACTATTCAATTACCGAAACCGTTTTTCGTAATGGCGACACAAAATCCTATTGAATATGAAGGGACGTATCCGCTACCGGAAGCGCAGCTTGATCGCTTTATTTTTAAGTTGAAAATGGGTTATCCGACAAAGCAGCATGAGGTGGAGTTATTGAAAAGGGCGGAACACCAAACGCCAATCGAGCAAATTGACGCTATTCTGACAGTGGATGAATTACTGGAATTACAGCGTCATGTGCGTGAAGTGACAGTAGACGATACGATAGTTTCTTATATTGTGGATTGTGCAGATGCAACTCGCCAGCATGAATCGGTTTCTTTAGGTGTAAGTCCAAGAGGTTCGATGGCATTAATGAAAGCTTGTCAGGCTTATGCATTCATCAAAGGGCGCATGTTCGTATTGCCTGACGATGTACAATATTTAGCGCCATTTGCCTTTTCACATCGGATGATTTTGCTTCCTGAAGCGAAATATGAAGGAATTGATGCTGAGGAAATTGTCAGCCACATCCTCAAACAGTTGCCAGTTCCGGTAATGCGCGGGTCTGCAACCTTATGAATGGATTGCGATCATTCGGACGTTTCGCAAGTGTCATAGCAATTGGTACAGCTGCCTACGTCTTCGCAAAATTTCAAGGAGGCTTCGTTAGCTGGTTCATTTTCTATACGTTGATCCCGTTTGTGACATACTCCGTGCTTCTATATTTGTATCCGTTACGGGATCTAACGGTTGAACGAAATATTGAAAAACGACATGTATCAAGGAATGGGCAGGTATCCATTCGTGTGGTGCTTAAAAGGAACCTCCCTTTCCCTTTACTATATGTAGTTCTAATGGATAAACGAGTGCATGCGAAGCGCGAAAAAATGGAACGGAAAATTATACTGCTAGGATTTCGAAGAACATATGAGTACAACTATTTGCTGAAGAATGTACAACGTGGCGAATACACATTGCCAACAGTAGAAGTGGAAGTAGTAGACTTTTTCAATTGGATTCGTAAAAAAAGGGTATTTGTAGTTCAAGACCACTTTTTAGTCTATCCAAGTGTAACAGCTATGGTGTATGAATCGGCATCTAATGGGACGAGCCAAGGACAGCAACTTTCCGCTTACATGCTGGTGAAGGATGCAACCACACCGTCTAGTGTTAGGGAATATGCGCCAGGGGACCGCATGTCTTGGATTCATTGGAAATCATTTGCCCGGACTTCAAAACTAATGACAAAGGAATTTGATGAACAGCGATCGGAGCAACATACGTTGTTGATGGATTGTGGAATATCGGAAACATTTGAAAGTGCGGTGGAGTTAGCTGCATCGATTGTTGTATCCGCTAGGCAGCATCATGCCAAGCTGACCATGATCACAGCGAATGAACAGCCGAAAGTGTTTCCCTTGATACAATCCGCAGATCAGACTAGGCAAGCATTAGTACATCTTGCGAAAATTCAACCAACAGACATACAACAAGTAAGGTTGCCGGTAGGAAAAGCGGTGTCTCGAGATGCGTTATTGCTTATTACAGGGGATCTGCGCATAAATTTCATCCGTCGTGTGTTGACGTTTGCTCCTGATGCGTCCGCAATAGTTTGTTTTGTGATGTTGACAGATGAAACGAATAAAAAATCACTTGAATCTATTATAGATCAAGTAAAATTACTCGGTATTACCGTGAAATTGATTTATCCGTCTGATTGTTCATCAGCATTGAAAAAGGCGGTGAGATCATGAGGAAATCGATATTGGATTGGAAAGTGCTGATATTTTTATATGCACTTAGTTCTGTTTTGCTATGGGAGTGGTTTATCCCGATAATGGATTTAACGGATTTTGGACATCCTTCATTATTCATCGTCTATTTAGTACTGTTTTTTGCGTTGGCTTTACTTCGACTACCGTGGTGGATCAGTGGAGCGGTCCAGATTCTTTATGTATTATGGGCTATTCATTATATGTATTTTGATCAACTATGGATATCTATAGAGGTGACAGGCTATATTTTGCAAGATATAAAACAGAATGTCTTGCTGTTATTCCAAGGTGAGCTCGGTGAATTATCAAATTTATTCCGTACGTTATTGTTGTTTACGCTAGTTTGGATGATCGCCTATTTACTTCGTCACTGGATTGAGGTACGACGTAGTATGATGATGTTCTTTGGTTTTACAATCGTATTTGTAGCACTTTTGGATACGTTCACTCCGTATGATGCTACTTCGTCTATTGTGAGAATTATGATGGTAGGCTTATTGATTGTAGGTTGCCTAACTTTAATTAAATTATCAGGTGATGAAGGGTGGTCACTTCGTCCGAAAAAATTACTTCTGCTTTCATTGCCGGTGGTGCTAATTGTAGTATCTGTTGGATTGCTATCAAGAAATGCACCGATTTATCCCCCAGCATGGCCAGATCCCGTACCATACTTATTATCATTAAGCGGAATGGAAGAGGAATTCGATAAAGGACAAGCTAAAGCTGGTTATGACCCTGACGATTCGCAACTAGGTGGAGCTTTCGTCCAAGACAATCAATTGGTGTTTGAAGCGTCTGTTGAACAACGTCAATATTGGCGTATAGAAACGAAGGATACATATACATCTAAAGGCTGGATACAAGATAAAGAATCAGATAAAGAGCTGTTGGATACAGGTGAAGAATTATGGGAATTCCCTATAGAAGGAGAAGTGTCGCATGCTGTACTCGATTTCGTTGAACCATTGCCATTCCTAGCTACACCATATGGCACGACGAAAATTTCCTCACCTGAAGGTTTGAACCTCATGCACGAGATAACGGCGAACAGACTATATTTGTTGATGGGTCTGCAGGAAAAGATTACACAGTATGAAATGGAGTTCGTAGAGCCTACATACATCCTGTCAGATTTGCAGAAAACAGAGATGGTGAATTACGAGATGGTACCGGAAGATTTAACTAGCTATGTGCAACTTCCTGCAGAATTACCGGGACGGGTGAAAGAATTAGCTGTATCGATTACAGAAAATGAAACCGCGGTCTATGATAAAGTGAAAGCCGTAGAACAGTATTTTAAAAAGAACGGTTTTGTTTATGAGACACAAAATGTTCCAATACCTAATGAAGAACAGGACTATGTGGATCAGTTTCTATTCGACACGAAAAAGGGGTATTGTGATAACTTCTCCACTTCGATGGCAGTCATGCTCAGGTCTGTAAATATACCGACGCGATGGGTGAAAGGATTTGCACCTGGCGAAATGGCATTTAAAGCATCGGGAAAAAATGTCTATCGCGTGACGAATGATGAGGCGCATTCATGGGTGGAAGCATATATTCCTGAAATTGGATGGATGCCGTTTGAGCCGACACTTGGTTTTACACATCCGACAGAGATCGAATTCGATACTTCGAACGAAAACCTAGAAGAAGAGGAAGTTAAGAAATCTGTGAAGCCTGAAGTGGAAAAAGTGAAAGAGCCTCCTAAGAAAACAATAAATTCGTCAATGTTCGACGCATTCAAACAAAAGTTTCTATGGTTGTTGAGTCAATGGTGGCTTTACGTATCCTTACTAGGGTTAATAATAGGGGCTAGTGCCGTTTTATATAGCAAACGGAGCAATTGGTTGCCGAAACGACGTATAAAACAATTGAGGAAATTACCGAATGGGCACGTGAAATTTGAACAGCAATTTACACAGTTATTACAACAACTTGCCCGTACCGGCTTGCCAAAGGATACTGCAATGACGCTTACCAACTACGCAATACTTGTAGATAAACGGTATGGCGGAGATCGAATGGCAGTCTTGACTCGTGCGTATGAGATAGGAGTATATGGTAATGATTGGCAGTCCCAAGAGTGGGATAAGTTGAATGAAGTATGGGAAGATTTAATTATTAGCACAACATGTTGATTTTTTAGCGAAATATGCGTAAAATATAGAGCGGATGATGCTTGAAATGTCCTCGACATATCTAGCACTAACGAACGTCAGCTATCATCGAATAGCAGTACCTGGATTCTTTGATGGAAAAGACGCGTGGAAAGTTGACTTTCTAACGCGTCTTTTGTAGTTGAGGCATGAAATGGTATTAAAAAATTGGAAGAGGTGGATTAGTTGTCAAATGCTCCTGTGTTAGCCGGACAAGAAAAAATTGTAGTTCTCGATTACGGCAGTAAATATAATCAGCTCTTCACGCGTACAATCCGCGAATTCGGTGTGTATAGTGAGTTACACGCACATACAACGACAATTGAGGAAATTAAAAAAATGAATCCAGTCGGTATCGTACTTTCCGGCGGTGCAGCATCTGTTGGAGACGAGAAAGCGTATGCTATCGATCCGGCAATATTCGAGTTAGGTATTCCTGTATTGGGCATCAGTTACGGAGCTCAAGTAATCGTCGATCATTTAGGCGGTAAGGTAGAAAAGAATACAGGTGGCGAAAGCAAAGAAGAAGCGTTGACAGTGGACACGACGTCTACATTATTTGCTGGTCAGACGGACAAACAAAATGTCTGGGTTAGCCATAGTGCTGACATTGCAGAATTACCTGAAGGCTTTACTGCATCTGCAAAAGATTCAACTGGTAATATTGCAGCAATTTCAAATGACGAACAGCAAATCTATGCGATTCAATTCCATCCGGAAGATTATCGTTCGGAAAACGGGAAAGACTTCTTGCGTAACTTTGTATTTGAAATTTGTAAAGCTTCAGGCGATTGGACTATGGATCGGTTCATTGAAATTGAAATCGAGAAGATCCGCTCAACAGTTGGCGATCGTAAAGTACTTTGCGCGCTAAGTGGCGGAGTTGACTCTTCAGTAGTAGCTGCTTTGATTGACCGTGCAATAGGCGATCAGTTGACATGCATTTTTGTGGACCACGGATTGCTTCGTAAAGGCGAAGTCGAAAGTGTAGTTAAAACTTTCAGCGAACAGTTCAGCATGCACTTCATTAAAGTAGATGCGCGCGAACGCTTCTTGGATAAGCTGGAGGGTGTTACAGACCCTGAGCAAAAACGAAAGATTATTGGTAATGAATTTATTTACGTGTTTGACGAAGAGTCCGCTAAACTAGACGGCATCAAATATTTAGCACAAGGTACGATTTATGCAGATATCATTGAAAGTGGAACTGCGACTTCTGCAACTATTAAATCTCACCATAACGTGGGTGGTTTGCCTGAAGATATGGACTTCGAGTTGATCGAGCCATTACGTGCGTTGTTTAAAGACGAAGTACGTGCGGTAGGAGCAGAACTTGGTTTGCCTGAAGAAATCGTTAACCGCCAGCCATTCCCAGGTCCGGGACTTGGGGTTCGTGTGCTTGGTGAAATTACGGAAGAGAAGCTTGAAATCGTTCGCGATGCAGACTTTATTTTACGTGATGAAATCGCAAAAGCTGGACTCGATCGTTCAATCTGGCAATATTTCGCGGTATTACCGAATATCCGCAGTGTAGGTGTTCGTAACGAACAACGTTCTTACGACTATGCGATTGGTATCAGAGCGGTTCATTCAGTAGATGGCATGACAGCGGATTGGGCTCGTATACCTTTCGATGTACTGGAAAAAATCAGTACGAGAATTACAACTGAAGTTGATCAGGTTAATCGTGTTGTATATGATATTACAGCGAAACCACCTGGCACTATTGAGTGGGAATAAGTTAAACAACAGAATATGATCGTATAACGCTAGGAATAAGGCCTAGAAGTCTCTACCGAAACACCGTAAATGTTTCGACTACGATTCAAAATAGAAATATATTTTCTATTGGATTAAAAAAGAGGCATGCGAATTTATTTCGCGTGCCTCTTTTTACATACTAAGAGTAAGGAAGGTCACAATGAAAAAATACTTTGAGTTTGATAAGCTGGGCACCAATTATCGTCGCGAAATCATCGGTGGAATTACTACGTTTTTGGCGATGGCATATATTTTAGCGGTAAATCCAATCATGTTATCTTTGGATGTTGTACCTGATTTGCCTGATTCCATGCGTATGGATAAAGGTGCAGTATTTGTTGCTACTGCACTTGCGGCTGCTGTAGGAACGTTATTTATGGGTTTGATAGCCAGATATCCGATAGGTTTAGCACCAGGCATGGGATTAAACGCATTCTTCGCATTCACTGTAGTACTGACTTACGGTATACCATGGCAAACAGGATTGACTGGAGTATTATTCTCTGGATTAATCTTTATCGTTCTTTCATTAACTGGGTTACGAGAAATGATCATCAATGCAATACCGGCACAGCTGAAATTTGCGGTAGGTGCAGGTATAGGTTTGTTTATTACCTTCCTCGGACTACAAAATGCCAAGATTATTGTGGCGGATGAAAATACGTTAGTAGGCTTGGGTGATTTAACAGCGGGACCTACATTACTAACGATCTTTGGTTTAGTTATCACAATTATCATGATGGTACGTAAAATCAAAGGCGCTATTTTTTATGGGATGATCATGACCACGGTTTTAGGTATGGCGGTTAGTCTAATAGACGTGCCACATAAGGTAGTAGATAAAATTCCGTCAGTCGCTCCTACGTTTGGTGCAGCTTTCGATGCGATCATTAACGATCCAGGTTCCTTGATGACAACACAATTTCTAGTGATCGTCATCACATTCCTATTCGTAGACTTTTTCGATACAGCTGGAACACTAGTTGCAGTTGCTACACAAGCAGGTCTAATGAAGGAAGACCGTCTTCCACGTGCTGGTAAAGCATTGCTTGCAGATTCCTTAGCAACAGTAACAGGCGCAGTAATGGGTACATCCACTACCACTTCTTACATTGAATCTACTGCAGGTGTTGCGGCGGGTGCCAAAACAGGCTTTGCTTCTATTGTAACGGCCCTGTTGTTCTTACTAGCATTATTCTTCTCGCCTTTACTACTAGTCATCACACCGGCAGTTACAGCTCCGGCTTTGATTATCGTAGGGGTGTTGATGGTGTCGACATTAGGAAATATAGAATGGACTCGTTTCGAAATCGCAGTTCCAGCATTCTTTACGATTATCGCGATGCCGTTGACGTACAGTATCGCAACAGGTATCGCAATCGGTTTCGTTTTCTACCCTATTACGATGCTAGTAAGCGGTAGAAGAAAAGAAATTCATCCTATAATGTACGGACTCTTTGTGATCTTCATTTTGTATTTCATCTATATCAAGTAATAATAAACCGTTCCCCAGACCAATAGGGGAGCGGTTTTTTCTATTCTACAAGCTTCCCTTTGAAGGCGTTAATTGCATCGAATCTAAGAGATAGGGAAAAGAAATTGAAAAAGGTTGTCTAAAGTTGTTGACAGTTTAAAATACGTCTGATATAGTAATAGAACAGTCAAGAAAGCGACTGCGACATGAACCTTGAAAACTGAACAGCAAAACGTTAACGAAATACAGTTTGTGCACCTAACGGTGACACAAACAAAATGAGTATCTTAATTGATGCCAGCAAATGAAACTCGAGCTAATCGAATTTCTCTTATGGAGAG
>NZ_PDYX01000080.1:0-448 GCF_002743265.1 Sporosarcina sp. P29
CGACTATAATGACGGGAATTGTGGTGCAGAAGTTATCCAAGCACCAACTTGTCTAGACTTTGTACTAACAATTAAAGATGTCGATGGTGAAAGTCTAGATTCTTCCACTACAGTAACAGTAAAAGATAAGAATACAGGTGAGGTAATTGTAGAAGACGCCAAAACTGATAATTCAGGAAAGCTTGCTATCTCAGATTTAAAGCCAAGTGAATATGAAGTTCACGATGTAGATGGTGAATATCTAGGCGAGTTTGACGTTGATCTTGATTGTGCAGCAGAAATTCAGCCAGCACCAAAATGTACAGACTTCTTATTTACTGTAAAAGATGAAAACGGAGCGATTCGTCCTAATGTCGAAGTAACTGTAAAGAGTAAAAGCGGAGAATCTATGATTACAAAGACGACAGATGAAAAGGGAACAATCAAAGTACCTTCAAACACTTTGCCA
>NZ_PDYX01000081.1:0-445 GCF_002743265.1 Sporosarcina sp. P29
CCGGCACGTTGTGCACGGAACTGTAGGCACCCAGCGCGGATTGCGCGTACACCACGCGATCGCCCTCTTTAATATGCTTAACGGCGCTGCCCACTTTGAGCACGACGCCTGCCGCTTCCGTTCCCAGTCCGCTTGGCATGGAGGGAGGCGGATAGAGACCGCCGCGAATATAGGTGTCGATGTAGTTAATGCCGATGGCTTTGTTTTCAACCTGAACTTCGTTTTCACCAGGCGCTGCGGGGGTAAACTCCACCGCGTTTAACACTTCTGGCCCACCATGTTTCTGGAATTCAATGCGCGTTGCCATGCTCCCTCCGTCAGAAAAATATGGTAATCTTTCGACCCACTCTTTATCTCGGTAACTCCATTCACTATGGCAGGAAACAAACCCTTCAACAAACAGACTGAACCTCGCGAGCGTGATTTCCAGGTCGCAGGATTAAAA
>NZ_PDYX01000082.1:0-445 GCF_002743265.1 Sporosarcina sp. P29
ATACAAATTACTCTACTAGTTAACTGAAGTTACAGTATCCAAAGATCGTCCTTTCATTAATCCTATTAAATCGGCATTTAATCCAGCCTCTTCAAAAATGTCTCGCGGCAGTTTTCCTTTTTCATTTTCCGAAATAAAATGACGTTTAAACTCATCTGTATAGGTGATGGATTTATCACTAACAGCTTGTACGTTAGGATTGCATTGCAAGCGTGCTTGTTCTTTTAAGGTAAACAATCGTTCAGTCACATTCATCCGCTCCCACATCTTTTTATTCATTATAAACAAAAGTACCCTATAGGATAGACTTTTTTCAAAGTGTCTATCTTATAGGGTACATTTTAAAATAGGGCTGGGGATTTTTTATGTGTTCGCTCTAGTAGTGTTTTTCTAGAACTTCTCACAACAGCATCCGCAAATACTTTTCAAAATTCACTCCCGCTTC
>NZ_PDYX01000083.1:0-444 GCF_002743265.1 Sporosarcina sp. P29
AACATGAGCAACATGTATTTTTTCATTGCTAAACTTCACTTCCTGTAACATCGGATAATGGTCCGATTATTGATTCAACTTATTTTATCAGCACTTCAATTTTCTCTTTATTCTGTTCAACTAGTTCCTCTAATAACTGATTTGATTCTTCGTTATAATCTGATATTTGATTTTCATTATCATTATCAAAATGATATGGCCCTATTTTTTCTTCCAGGTACGTAAGCACGTAGGCATTTTGTTCACTTACTCTTCTGGTATATTCCCGTTGAAATTCCTTTGTATCCATATCAAACTTTTTTGCCTGCGATTCAGCAAACTCCCGTATTTGCTTGCTATTCAGATCTTCCGTGTCTGCAGGTGGCAGTACTGCAAACGTGTCACTATCTGCATCCAGATGTCCAGAAATATCAAGGCCCATTTTCTTCACTTCCTGTTTCACCA
>NZ_PDYX01000084.1:0-443 GCF_002743265.1 Sporosarcina sp. P29
TGGTGACAGGTGGTGCATGGTTGTCGTCAGCTCGTGTCGTGAGATGTTGGGTTAAGTCCCGCAACGAGCGCAACCCTTATCCTTTGTTGCCAGCGGTCCGGCCGGGAACTCAAAGGAGACTGCCAGTGATAAACTGGAGGAAGGTGGGGATGACGTCAAGTCATCATGGCCCTTACGAGTAGGGCTACACACGTGCTACAATGGCGCATACAAAGAGAAGCGAACTCGCGAGAGCAAGCGGACCTCATAAAGTGCGTCGTAGTCCGGATTGGAGTCTGCAACTCGACTCCATGAAGTCGGAATCGCTAGTAATCGTAGATCAGAATGCTACGGTGAATACGTTCCCGGGCCTTGTACACACCGCCCGTCACACCACGAGAGTTTGTAACACCCGAAGTCGGTGGGGTAACCCTTAGGGGAGCTAGCCGCCGAAGGTGGGACAG
>NZ_PDYX01000085.1:0-439 GCF_002743265.1 Sporosarcina sp. P29
CGCCAGGAAAGCACGCACAGTCGGGTGGTAGTCCGGGCCGTTTGGCAGCACGCTCACCAGACGCGGAACCTTACGGTTGATGCGCGTCCAGTGCGCCACATCCGGAATGGTGCAGCCCGCCGCATGGGCAATCGCCGGGATGTGCAGCAGCAGGTTGGTGGAGCCGCCAAACGCCGCGTGAAGCACCATGGCGTTTTCAATGGCTTTGTCGGTCAGGATATCGCGGGTCGTGATCCCACGGTTATCCAGCTCGCTCACCGCCCGCGCAGACTGACGGGCAATCTCCAGCCACACGGCCTGCCCGGACGGGGCGAGCGCGGAGTGCGGCAGCGCCAGACCCAGCGCTTCGGCCACCACCTGTGACGTTCCCGCGGTGCCGAGAAACTGACAGCCGCCGCCGGGTGATGCGCAGGCGCGGCATCCCAGCTCGGCAGCCTCC
>NZ_PDYX01000086.1:0-437 GCF_002743265.1 Sporosarcina sp. P29
CTTTGAACTTGCCACAAACAAGCTCGGGTCTGCCAGAACGGGATTGATAGCCCGGAGCTGTTCCTGGATGCGCACCTGAGCCTTACGGCTGGGCGATTTTTTGCTTCGTTCCCGTTTGCCTTCGCTTTCCCGCTCATCCTGTTTTACCTGAGCCAGTCGGAGTACAGTCCCGAGACGTTTGTTATCAACAATCTGCCCCTGGTCGACACAGGCCAGCTTATCAAATGCCTGGCACTTAAGGCTCCGGTGCCCATAGAGGAAGGCGAGGGTGCCATCGGGATAATCCAGTACTTTAATTTTTTCACCGGCAAGACGGCTATTTTCTTCTGTGGTGTCCATGAGATAAAGGATCTTATCGTACTGGAAGGTCAGTGATTTCGACACGGTACGAACATCATGCCAGGCAAAGATGTCTCTTAATTCATCGGGGCTTTCCT
>NZ_PDYX01000087.1:0-434 GCF_002743265.1 Sporosarcina sp. P29
AGAGGATCTCAGCGAGGCGAAGATCGGCAGACAGTTATCACAAAGTCCGGAAAGCCTAGCACTGAAACGTGAACAAAAGATGCAACCAATTTTAGCTATGGCGAAGGAAGCAGCGGTAGATACGAAAGTGATTATGCTTAAAGGGAATCCTAGTCAGGAAATAATAAGATATGTGAATGATAGGAAAATCAACAAATTAGTCATCGGCAGCCGCGGTTTAAATTCAATTCAAGAAATGGTGATGGGCAGTGTCAGTCATAAAGTGATGAAACATGTGGACTGTCCAGTAACAGTGGTAAAATAAAAAGAGATGGTAGTTCAGTATAGTGAACTACCATCTCTTTTTATTTTTCATATTCCTCCCACTTAATTATGTCATGGAATCTGGTGGGACGCTCTTGCTGAGTAATTGCGTATGAAAGTGGATCAAAAGT
>NZ_PDYX01000088.1:0-434 GCF_002743265.1 Sporosarcina sp. P29
CTGAGCGCCACACTGGAAGCGATTATTCCTCTCCTGCCGCCGGAATACGCGAGCGGAATTATCTGGGCGCAATCAAAGCTTAAGTAATACTCCTCTGCCGGGGAGTTGACCTTCCCCCTCCCCGGCGTACAATCCCCGCCCATTGCAGCTTAGTTTTCTTCTGGAAAAACCATGAACGATGGAACGGACTATCGCGCGATCCTCGCATCCGATACCCCTTTAATCGACGTTCGCGCGCCGATCGAATTCGCCCAGGGCGCGATGCCTGCGGCAATCAACCTGCCTCTGATGAACGATGATGAACGCGCCGCCGTCGGCACCTGCTATAAACGCCAGGGGCCGGACGCTGCGCTTGCTCTCGGCCATAGCCTGGTCGCAGGCAATACCCGTGAGATGCGCATTAACGCCTGGCGCGAAGCCTGTCTCTCCCACCC
>NZ_PDYX01000089.1:0-434 GCF_002743265.1 Sporosarcina sp. P29
GGTTTGCAGCGTACCGAACAGATCGGTCAGCGACACGCCCTGCGCTTTCGCCTTATCTCGATCAACCTGCACATCCAGCTGCGGAACGTTAGCCTGGTAGGTTGAGATCGGGAAATGCATCCCCGGCGTCTGCATAATCGCACCGGACATGGTGTTCACCGCGTTTTGCAGCGCACCATAGCCCAGACCGCCGCGATCCTGGATGTACAGCGAATAACCCGACCCCTGCCCCAGCCCTAAAATCGGCGGTGGCAAAATGGAGAAACCAAAGCCCTGCTGAATTTGAGCGATTTTGGCATTGATCTCAGCGTTAATTTCCGCCGCCGTGTGTTTACGCTGATCGAACGGTTTCAGACCAAAGAAGACCGTCCCGGTATTCGGCGTGTTGGTGAACTGCAGCGCGTTAAGCCCAGGAAAAGCGACCGCATAATCCA
>NZ_PDYX01000010.1:0-105131 GCF_002743265.1 Sporosarcina sp. P29
GTGCTGCCAGTTGTCTCCCGGCCACGGCCTACCCCGCAGTTGTGCCTGCGCTGCTAAGTTTTATTTATTTTGGTTGTGGTTCTAAGAATGATAAATTGCGTATCTTACCCAATCTAGAAACTCGGTTGACGGAAAGACTAGGCGGCTGCGGGTCTTTGGCACTTTTGTTGGGGTCGTTGCTCGACTGGTGGTTGGGTACTGAAGTTAGTGAGTGTCTGCTTTCTGGACCCGCGCAGGCACGTGGGGGATTGCCGCCAGTTGTCTCATGGCCACGGCCTACCCCGCAGTTGTGCCTGCGCTACCGTTGGGTATTCAGTTAAGTTGTGATTCTAATAGGAAAAAGATCAGTGATTTGGTGATACTGATCTTGTAGTTTTGAAAATGAAGTATACGAACTGCCCTACACCTACTCCAACGAAGGCGCCTGCTGTGGTAGGCGTAGCGAGGAGACAAAGACAGGCGCACTTCCTGTCTCTGGCTCCTCGCGAAAGCCATCCACCAGCGCCGAAGTGGGGACAATGGACTCGCCACTTACATAGACAGCTAAACCACAACCTCCTGATCAAACAAGAAACAGAAAAAGCACGGGCAAGAACCGCAAACCAAAGCCGCTTATTACGCACAATTAACAGAAACGTAATCCATGATCACTTACGCACTAATCACTTAAAAAACGCTATATGAACTGCCCCACACCCACTCCAACGAAGGCGACTGCTGTGGTAGGCGTAGCGAGGAGACAAAGACAGGCGAACTTCCTGTCTCTGGCTCCTCGCGAAAGCCATCCACCAGCGCCGAAGTGGGGACAATGGACTCGCCACTTACATAGGCAGCTAAACCACAACCTCCAGATTAAACACGAAACGAAAAATGCATGTGCAAGAACCACAACTTAATGCCGCTTATTACGCACTCTAAACAGAAACGTAATCTGATAGCACTTCAACGAGTAACAACAACTACCCGAACTGCCCTACCCACAATCCAACGAAGGCGACTGCTGTGGTAGGCGTAGCGAGGAGCCATCCACCAGCGCCAAAGTGGCGACAATGAACTCACCACTTACATTGCCAGCTAAACCACAACCTCCTGGATGAACAGGAAAAAGAAAAGCACCTGCAAGAACCACAACCCAACGCCGCTTCTTACTTACCACCTAAATAAAATCCCTATTCCAACACAAAAAAGCCGCTCAAGAAATCCATTATGATCTCCTGAACAGCCATATTCGAATTTATTTGTTCACCTTAAGTAAACCATCTATCAAACCAGCATGCATACCTTCATGCCATGTCAGAAGCTGAAGAACTTCTTCGACAGTTTCCATCGTAAGGAACTTGCCAATAGAAATAGGCGTACTCAATCGATGCGCAAGCTGTTGTTCAGTCAGTTGCGAAATGCGCTTGCCTTGATCTTTCATCGCAGCAAATAACTCCTCTTCTGCTGGCGGAATGCTCGGCCAAGTAGATGGACTCGTACCCGGTGCAAAGAATTCTGCCCATTCCAACTTGTCGACTGGGTAGTCATTCATTGCACGGTTAAGAAGATCTTCAGTCAAAGAATAAATATGTCCTACATTCCATCGGATGGTATTAGAAAAGCCTTCAGGTTGAACGTCCCACGCATGTTCATCTGCTCGTTTAATGAGGCCTAACGTATAACCTCTTGCCATTGAAAACTGTTGCAACGTACCCATTCATTCCACCCTTTCTTCTAATCTAAAAACAGCCTTGCACTTAGGCAGGCTGACTTTACGATGGATTTTCTTCTTGCTTTTTAATATTCTTATGCTCATTCCATTGGTCATGCGCTTCGTGGTTGTATTCACGATTATATTCTTCCTGATCACCATACGGGAACTTTTCACCGGGTGTTAGATCATGATAGTTTTGGCTGGGTGATTTATTTTGACTGTAAGCGGAGGGTTTATGTTCTCCTGTTTCATCTTGAGCATTTTCTCTAAATGCTACACTTGAATCAGAATCTGCAGGATCGGCGAGAGGTAGTTCATCTGGTACTACTACATCTTCTACCACACACTGTTCCTCATTAATTTCTTCTAATTTCGGAGTTAAATCTTTTTTGTTTGGATACTTCCCGTCAACGATTGTCATATAACCATTCCTCCCTTTCATGCAATCTAGAATCAATAGACCGCACTCTCTATACATACCCTTATTCGCCATAAACTAAACTAATTCCTTTTTTAAATGAAAAAAAGAGTAAGACAGGAATTTTATCCCATCCTACTCCGCGCCAATTTACCCACCTACGACATCAATCGTCACTTTGAATAAATCCCCATCGACTTCCACTTCCATTCGACCGCCATGTAGCTCGACAATAGACTGAGCAATAGCCAATCCTAAACCGGAACCTTCCGTCTGTCTGGATGCATCCCCTCGCTTAAAGCGTTCGAATAACTCATCCGTAGTGTCACCAAGTTCATATCGCGCAACGTTTTTCAACACGATACGCGCATTCGATCCCACTTGCTGAAGATTGACGTATACTCTCGTACCTGGCAATGAATATTTCCACACATTGATCAGCAAATTATCGAGTACTCTCCACCATTTTTGTCCATCGACCAGCGCGTAGACTGGCTCTTCAGGTAAAGTAGTCCGAACATGCAAATCTTGTTCAACGAATTCTTCCGCATGTTCTGCCAACGCTTGTTGAATCAATTGATTTAAATCCACACGCTGCTTCACCATTTCTAAATTGCCACTTGCCATTTTTGACACTTCGAATAAATCTTCAATGAGCGTTTTCAAGCGCTGTGATTTCTGATCTAAAATGCCCACGTATTTCGCACGTTCTTCTGCAGTTAACGACTCATCTTTCAATAAATCTGTATACGTAATAATGGAAGTGAGCGGCGTCCGTAAGTCATGGCTAACATTTGTGATCAACTCTGTTTTCAATCGCTCGCTTTTCGCTTGTTCATTGATTGACACACGAACACCTTCGCGAAGATTATTCAAATTCGTTGCATGTTTTGCAAGCTGTGATTTCCCTTTCACGGGTATCGCCTGCGTCAGATGTCCCGCTGCCATATCGTTCGTTGCAGCCAATATACGATTCAAATAGGCTGTTTTTTTCACGTAAATGAATAATGCAGGTAGCAAGACAAATAATATACAGAAAGCGTAAATCACGAGAAGCTCCGGTTGCATGAATCCACCCACCAAGCCTACACCGGCAAGGAAAAAGATCATGAGCAACAACGATAACTGTACACCGATTGTACGATTATTGAATGTGTCTCGAACATCTTGCGTAAATTGCATCGTAAAACTTTCACGCCAATCCTTCATCAGCCGCCCAGGTTCGCGGTATAGCATAAATAAGTGAACAGCCTGAAACACCAACAGTGCGGTAAACAGTACACCAATCAGGAAGAAGCTGACCGCCATATTACTGATAGTCCCCAAGTTTAGATACATAAACTGATTAAAGATATTGAATATAGTCGATTCGAAATAAAGAGTTAGAATAAATGCGGTTAGTAGCAAAAGAGCTACTTTCACATCTATTTTCCAGCGTGAATACGTAGCAGCAAATCTTGGCTGAAGCACCCATTCTTTCTGGAACTTTATAATTGTAAACAATGCCGCGAGCGCTAGCACACCGAGAACCCACAATCCATAGATCATATACTTCCCACGGATGAATTGATCGTTTTCCTTAGCCATTGCCCCTGACACTGCAGCATCTGAGGGAATAATAACCGTACCTTCAAAATATTGTGGAGGATTGCTAATGCCTTCTACACCATCATCTGTGAACATCGATGGTTGTTCCATGGAATAGTCATCGTACCCATTGTCATACACGGCCGAATTCGCCTTGAAATATCCTGTAGCATCTGTAAATTGTTGTTGGAAGAGGGACGTGACCTCGACATCTCCACGCGTAAATCGCTCACCTGTTTCAACATTCACGAGATCATAGGAAATGGGAATATTCATTTCTTGATTATTTTCTGTCTCCCTAATCTGACTAGCTAAAGCTTTTGCCTTTTCCGAGCGGATTTTGTCTTCTACATAACTATCGCTATCAAAATTCTTTTGGATCTCTTCTAGTTTCATATTTCGCTCTTTAACTAAAGCCAATAGCAACGTTTCATTTTTCTCACTTTTCGCATCCGCAATTCGTTCTGCATATTGTTGCTGGATATTATCAAGCTGTGCAGAAAGTGTACCGTATCGCTGTCGGTATTCTTCAATTTCATCAGGTGAAACCGTTAATTCCTTCTCTGCTTTTTTCAAGTCGATGGGATTGAGTACAGTAGAAGACAGATTATCGTATACCTGTTCCATTCTATAGGTGAAATCTTCTTGGTCGGTAAACGATTTACCAACAAGCTGCGGTGCGTACTGAATGATGGACGGCAACGCAATCAATACAAGCGTCACGAGCGCAGACCAGATGACCAATTTTATATTTTTATTCATCACACGGTTCCTCCTCTAATAATTCGGCCAAAGTAATGGGTTGCCAAGTGTAATCGTTCCCAGCCGTCTAGGAATAGATCAACCGCAAAAGAAGCGCAGTACAGTAGACTTCCGAAAGCTAACGCAATAGCAATAAGTGACCCAACTAAGCCGTTTCTATTTTTCGATTTTATAGCCAACGCCCCACACCACTTTCACATACCGCGGATTTTTTGGATCCGCTTCGATTTTTTCTCGGATTTTTCGTATATGCACCGCTACGATATTCTCCGCGTTATATGCTTGTTCATTCCACACGCGTTCATAAATTTCGTTGATTGAAAATACGCGTCCTGGATGTTTCATCAGTAGCTCTGTTATTTTAAATTCAATTGGAGTTAGCCGAACAGGCGTCCCTTCTACCGTCAGTTCTTTCTCTTCTTCATTTAAGACAAGACCATTTACTTCAATGACTTTTTGCCCTTCATACGTCCCTAACTGCACATACCGGCGAAGCTGAGACTTCACACGAGCCATCAACTCAAGCGGATGGAATGGCTTCGTGACATAGTCGTCCGCCCCCACTGACAAGCCGTGGATTTTATCCGAATCTTCCACTTTCGCACTCAACATAATAATGGGGATATTTTGCACTTCCCGTATCTTGAATGTAGCCGTAATTCCATCCATATTTGGCATCATAATATCCAAAATCAATAAATGGATTTCATTCAACGAAAGCAACTCTAACGCTTCTTGACCATCTTTCGCCTTCAGTACACGATATCCTTCATTTTTCAAATAAATCTCAATTCCCTCGCGAATTTCTTTGTCGTCATCCGCTACAAGCACTGTAAACTCTGCCATGTACGTCACCCCGTCTCACTAATAACTTCATTCTATCACCCCACTCTTAACAAAGACTGAGGATAAATATGAAGAAATTCTTAAGATGTTTTCGAATGAATTCTTTTGCGCTCATTAAACTGCCTCAACCGCTCTTAAAAATCCACTAATGCTCATAGAACATGGCCAAGCGCTCTATCATGCCACACAAGCGCTCATAGAACACATCCAACCGCTCTATGCACCGCCAAAACCGCTCATAACTGATGTATAATCCTCAATAAGAATGCCACACTCATATAATGGAGGTGGCGAATATGCCTAATAAGAAGAACAAGAAGAAAAATGAGCAGATGCGCGAGGAGTATGGCGCAGGTTATGATCTGAGTCCTGATGATTTTGATGTAATTGGACAGAATGATGCGGCTAAAAAGAATAAAACGAATTCAAAGAAGAATAAGCAGACGGAAGGTAATCAACCATTTAATCCTTCATGATTTTTGAAGGAAAACGCATAGTTATCGAATACAATCATTCTTTTTCATTCATCACACAAAAAAAGAGCAGCCAATTTTGGCTACTCTTTTTTTGTGTGTTTTGTATTCTAGTTATCCCGGCTGATCATACAGCAATCCATACTTTCGCTGAATACGCTCTAAGATTTTCATCCAGCTTGCTCCAAATACGATAATGAAAAACACATTGGATAAGGCATGCGCAAGGTCGAAGTAGATACTCGAGGCAAAAATTCCAGCAACATATTTCCAAGACAATGCTTCAATATTCCCAACAATGACCCACGTATTCATGAACCAGCCGAATATATAGCCCCAGACGAAACCAAATGTACATTTTCCCCACAGCGTCCTCATAAATGCTGTATTGCGCAATAGTCCCGCAGTCATTCCCATCATGCCCCACGCATACATTTGCCAAGGAGTCCAAGGTCCTTGACCGAGGAAGAAGTTCGAGACAATCGCCGCGACCGCTCCAACGATGAAGCCCGACTCCGCACCAAATACTAACCCCGCCATAATGATGATGAACGAAGTCGGCTGAATGCTGGGTAGTCCAGCGAATGGAACACGTCCAACTGCCGCAATCGCTGCAAGCATCGCTAGCAAGACGACCTCTCTTCCCCCTACATCCCGCCACTCAAAACGGGCGAAAAACGGAATCATAATGGCCGCGATCATGATCAAGCTAAGTAACAAATACGCTCTATAATGAAAGAACACGATTGAAACGACAAGCAAAGATAATAATACAAATGAAACAATTACTAAATACTTTCGCGAACGGCCCATGTCGCCACAGCCTCCTCATACGTCAAAACTTCAGGCTGTTTCGTTTCCCGCGTCGCACGATTAATCGCCGTCGTGTAGAAATAATTGCCTTTGAATAATTCATCCGGTGTACCGTCCGCCGCAATTTCTCCGTCAAACATCATCGCACACCGTTGTGCATAACTCGCCGCAAAGCCAATGTCATGCGTCACCATGAAAATCGTCAGTCCGTCTTGCTGCAAACTATACAATAACTCACCTAAATGCTTCTTGGAAACAGGATCCATTCCCTTCGTCGGTTCATCGATAAACAACATCTCGGGTTCACCTAACAAAATACAAGCAAGTGCCGCTTTCTGGACTTCTCCACCTGAGCAATCATACGGATGACGCGTACGTAAATGGGAAATGTCGAATGCTTCGAGTAAATGATGCATCCGCTTAGTTAAATCAGGTAGTTTCAAACGTTCACCAATACTTTGCATTTCTTCTTCAATCGTTTGCTGGACAAAATACGTTCGCGGATTTTGTGGCAAATACGCAATTTTTCCAAGCCACTCAGAATCCTTCATTTTCTTCATATCCTGCCCATTCAAATAGACTTTGCCACGTTGCGGTTTTATACTGCCGAGACTTGCGCGTAAAGCAGTTGTCTTTCCACTGCCATTTCCTCCAACCATCGCAAAAAACTGACCTTTCGGGATGCGTAACGTAAAACTTTTCAAGACGAATGGTGCTTTCTTTTGATACTGAAAAAACACATCGTCCATCTCAAGTATCCATCGCTCTTTCGATTGATTTAATTGCGCCTCTACAGGCACTATTTCATGCTCGTCACGACCGATCCACTGTTTACATTCTTTCACCGTCAAAGGAATTGCCGAAACGATAGGCATCTCTTCGAATTCCATATAAAGCCGTGCGAATGCAGGTAAGTACGGAAAGAACTGTGTTGCGCAATCCGCATATAACGCTCCAATGACTTGACGACTGTCTCCCTCGTACCGAACTTCACCTGATTCCATCAGTACGACCCGGTCCGCCACCGCATATAATTCTTCCAAACGGTGTTCGACTAAAACAATCGTCATGCCCGTTTCTTTATTCAGACGCTCAAGCATCAGTATCAACTCTTTTGCTGCTACCGGATCAAGTTGTGATGTTGGTTCATCGAGCAATAGCACACGCGGCTTCATAAGGAGTACCGACAGTAGATTCAATAATTGCTTTTGACCACCCGACAACTCAGAAGGCTTTGCGCTCAGCAAGTCTTCCACTCCGAAAAAATGCACCATTTCCGCTACCCGTTTACGCATTTCAAATGTAGAGTACCCTAAGTTCTCTAGCCCGAAAACAATCTCTTGCATCACTTCATCCATGACGATTTGATTGTCTGGATCCTGGAACACATAGCCGACTTGCTCGACCATCTGCCGCTCTCCCCACTCATGGATCAACTTATTTTTATAGAGAATTTCCCCTTCAAGTTTTCCTGTCGGCGTCAATTCCCTCTTCAATAACTTCAATAAAGTCGTCTTACCACTACCGCTTGCGCCTCCAATAACAAGGAACTCGCCTTCATTGACGGAAAGTGAAATGTCCTTTAGCACATACTGATCTGTGTTTGGAAAAGAAAACGAGACGTGATTCAAATTGAATAATTCCATTTCAGTTGTTCTCTCCCTTCTACAAATACTGGAAACAGTGCGACAGCCATGCCGCAAGCGAAGACGACCCAATCAAGCAATGATAGATGCAATGTACCAAGTTCCGGATAAATAATGATCTTTCCATAGCCCAACAATCCACCCGTGCCGCCTATGACGAAAGCTACGAGTAAATAACTCAACCAACGTTTATCAGACTTCGTCATGCGAAATGGGATATACGGACGTCTTGTACCGGATCCATATCCTCGTGCTTTCATAGAATCTGCTGTCTCCACAGCTTCTTCCAAAGACCACGATAGTAGAATTTGTAACATCGACATTCCGCTCTTCGCACGCTCACGCAATGTTCCTTGTGTCATCGTCATGCCCTTCAGACGCTGAACATCCTGAATTTCAGTCAATCGCCTTTTTAGCAATGGCACAAAACGGATGGACATCATAATCAGAAATGCAGTCCTCGGTAGAATTCTTGCAAAAATGTATAATAATTTATTACCGTTCAGGACGATATTCAATGAAACGAATAATAGAAGAATCATCAACAACGACATTGCGGTCACGACACCATAGAGCATCGCTTCTAGTGTCACTTGTTTTCCAAAGAGATCAAACCACACATGCGTCCCTCTTGAATTAATCAAGGGATTGATCACAATAATTAGCACAGTCATAGTCATCATCAACGGCGTCCACTGCTTCATCGCTTGTCCACCGTCATGTGATAAATTAACCGCAATTAATGCCAGGCAACCGGCTAGTAAAAAGATCGGATGATTGAAGAACATCGCAAAAAAACCAAGGCAAATATAATAAAAAAACATCACGAAAGGGTGAATTGCCTGTATTCCATTGCCCATAACCCTTCCCCTTCCTACTCCCTCAACCTACTACACGTTAAAGACAGACAATCTTGCACCACGCGGGTGCAAGATTGTGTGATCATTTTGTATTCAAAAACTCCATTAACATTTTCATAGCATGTGCACGAGACGTTGAGTTACTTGGCATAAAGTTGCCGTTCTCCCCTTTTGCCATCTTCAAATCATATAGCATGCTCATTGCTTTCACAGCTTCCATATTGTATAAGCGAATATCACGGAAAGGTGCTATTTGTTCGAACTTATACATTTCGCCATTCTTCACTTCATACGCACGGTATAACATAAGCGCCATTTGTGCACGTGTCACTTCTTGTGCCGGCATGAATTTACCGTCTTTTCCTTTTACCAAACCATGATGATACGCAGCTGCAATTTCTCCTTGTGTACTTGAGGCATACTTTTGTATATCAGGGAATGGTGCTTTCTTGTCCGTCTTCAAATCTAATGCACGAACCAAAATAGATACCGCTTGCGCACGAGTCAGTGATTGATTCGGCTTAAACGTTTGATCTTTATAGCCACTCGCAATCCCTAGCTCCACTGCTTGATTAATATAATCCTTTGCCCAGTGTGTTTGAATATCCGTAAACTGTGGAGTTGGATTCGGTTCTGGCTTTGGATCTGGCTTTGGATCTGGCTTCGGATCTGGATCCGGTGTTGGTTCAGGATCTGGCTTTGGCGACGGAATGACAGGTACTTCCGTGAAGTTGTACAATACACCTTTGCCTTTCGTGAACAAATCAAATGCTACTAAAGCTTGCAATGCTTGCTCCGTTGCCATTGCATTCGAACGGCTATCTCCTGCTGTATGCTGGAAGCCACCGTCAGATGTTTGGAAACTTAACAGGTGATCAATTAAGTTGATACCGTTCTTCGTAAACATCGGTATACGTGGATCAATTTGATTTGCAGTTAGACCGATGATAACTTGCGATGTCGCTTCGCTTGAAATACCTCCAACGAACGCTTCGTCGAATCCACCAGTTGGACCTTGTTCATCCGCTAGGAATTTCACTGCACGATCCATCGCTTTACGAACTTCCGGCTTATCTGTATAAGGTGCAATTCCAATCAATGCCATCGCTGTAATATCATAGCTTGTTGAGCCTTCTTTACTCGTTGACAAGCTCCACGATCCGTCATCTTTCTGATATTTCAATAGCTCTTCAACTAGGCTCTCACGTGTCCATTTCGAGTTGCTTGGCACTTGGTAACCTTTTGTATCAAGGGCAATCAACGCAAAAATGATCCCGTTATTGCCTTGGTATGTCAGGCTATCCGCACCCGTCATATGCTTTTCACTATTTAAAATTTTATCGATTAAGTTAAAGCCCTTGCCATCTGCATTCATCGGATCAATACCGATTGCTGCAGCGGCCATCGTTAAACGTTGTACATCCGTAATCTTCATACGACCTTTGCCGGACCTACTAATCACTTGGTCTTGCAAATGTTCGTAGAATTCATTTGTATAAGAAGCAGGTACTTTCTTGCCCGCTTTCACAAGTCCGATTGCCTGCCACTCACTATCGATTGGTCCTGCAAGCATTTGTGCACTCGCCTGGTTAATGGCTGAAGTAACAAGCTTTGAGTAATCTTTAGTTGATGGCGTTTCGGGTGTTGGATCTGGTTTCATTACCGGAGGCTTCGGTAATGGATTTGGATTTGGAACTGGATTTGGTAACGGGTTCGGTTCAGGGTTAGCGATTGGTGAATATGTCACCTTCACTGATTTTGTCACTTTATCATTTTTCGCATCCGCGGCCTGTAAGACGATGTTATTCTCGCCACTCTGCAATAGCGCATTTACTGTGTTTCCTGTCACAACTGCCGGCTTGCCGTTTACGGTGACTGTCGGTTGAAGTGCTGTTCCGAAATAACTCGCTGCATGTACTTGGAATGAAAGGCTAGACTTCGTAACTGTTGCTCCCGAAGTAATTCCTGACACTGAAATCTTCGGCTCCAAGTCTTCACGGAAAGGAAATAGATCAGCGTTTAGATCCTTACCTAAGTCCGTCGTATATTTCCACTCCACTTTATCGCCAGGGATGAGCTTGATGACGCCCGCTCCGCGATTTGGAAAGATACCGTTGACGCTGTACATCCAACCACTGCCTTGTCCGCGGTCGAATTCATATACATTATCTATCCCCTCTACATATGCAGTCGCGCCTTCTCCGCCACTGTATTCCATTTGAATGCCTCTTGATTCAACATTTCGTTTCAATACACTTAAAACCGTATCGCCTTCCTGTACTTCGACGGTAGACAACGGCATAGGGATTTCTGTATTAGAAATTGTAATGGAATGTTGCAGCGTCTGCGTTGCTTGATTTTCATAAATCGGTGTCGGCTGCTCTGCAAATGAAGGTGCAACCGGCATGAGGATAGCGGCACTCGCTAATGCGAATGCTGCTGTTATTTTTGTGAAGTTTTTGATGATAGAAATAAAGCATACCTCCTTATTTAATAATGAATAATTTACGAGCAGATTGTTTTATTGTTATTCCTTCTGCAGAGACTGGATCAATTACGACTAAAGAATATAACTGACCTTCCATATAGTCTGTTTCAGGTGTCACAGTAACTGTTACACCGTTTGCTTTCACTGTGGCTGGCACACGCTTGCCTGTAATGTCTTCTACATAGATTTTATTTAAATTCACTTTCGAGTCTTGAATTTCTCTGTTGAACGTGACTGTAAACGTATGAGAAGGTTCTACTACTTCGGCATCGAAATAACGATATGGACGATCATTATCTACAATAAATACTTTTTTCGTTCCTTCAGGAATTTCCGTTTCTTTCTTCGTTCCATTTTCTCCAGCTTGCACAACATAATATCCTTCAATCATTTCCGTGTTTTCAATAAAAATAGGAGACCAAATTTCATTTTTATTTTTCTGCACCTTTAGAAGGCTGTCATTAAGAATCCCTTGAAGAGTTGAATGACTTGAAACTTCAAGTTGCGTTGATTTTTCTGAGAAGTCATATAAACGCCCTTCACCTTTTGTAAATAAATCAAATGCTACAAGACCTTGAATCGCTTGTTCTGTAGCCATTCCGTCTGTCGAACCCGTTAAAGTATGCTTGAAGCCCCCATTTTCTGTTTGGAAGCTTAACAAATGATCGATCAAGTTGATGCCATTCTTTGTAAAACGTTCTCCTTGGGGATCGATGTTATTTGCTGTCAGTCCAATGATCACTTGCGAAGTGGCTTCACTAGAAATGCCACCTACGAACGTTTCGTTAAATCCACCAGTAGAACCTTGGCTTTCTGACAAGAAAGTAACTGCTTTCTCGACAGCTTTTTTAACAGCTGGTTGCTCATTGTATGGAGCTAATCCAATAAGAGCCATTGCTGTCATATCATAACTCGCAGTCCCTGTATTACTTGTAGCTAAACTCCACGCACCATCAGCCCTTTGATAGCTTAAAAGAGCCTCAACTATCTTTTCGCGGTTCCATTTTGCATCTTTTGGAACTTCATAGTTTTTCGTATCGAGTGCAACTAATGCAAAAATCAAACCATTCGTTCCTTGGCGAGTCATCGTATCAACATTTCTAATACTTATACTGTTATAAATTTTATCCAGTAAATCGATACCATTGATATTTTTAGGATCTCTCCCTATCGCTGCTGCCGCTATCGTCAAACGTTCTGCATCTGTTATTTTTAGACGTTCCAAGTTCGCAACGATTTGTTGTTGGACATTTTGTTCGAATACTTCTTCATAACTTTCCGGTACAGTTGCTCCGGCTTTTGCTAAACCAACTGCCGTCCATTCGCTCGAAACAGATTTACTCAGTATATAATCTGTGACTTTCTTAATTGCTTCAGGTACGCGTTCTTGACTCGCAACTACTGTAATTTGTAATGCATCTGCCGCTTTCCCTACCACAGCTGCTTCTGTTGCAACTAGTGAGAGGTTTTCACGTTCCACTTTGCCTTTTAATTGAATTGTAATTTGCTGATCCGTATTTTGGGTGATTGTAGAAATTGTTAAATTAGATGGTTCGACAGTCCAATTCGCCGTCTCTAGCGCTGCTGACGTAAAAGTATCTCCTATTAGATTCACAGTAATTGCGGGATTATCACTATGTTCTATAACCTGTGTAGACGTAGACATAGCGGCCCAACGACCATAGAAGAACTTCACCACGTCAGTATTTTTCAAGACATAAGCAGCGGCTCCAACAGAAGGAGCTTGTCCGTTTACTGTATAATTCCAGCCATCCCAACCGCCTAATGTTCCTGCTTCTTCATTATCAATTGATGTTACATACGCCCCGAAATCACTTTCTTGCACAGTATATTTTATGCTCTGGCTATTCAGTGCCTTCTTCAATGCATCTAATGCATTTTGTCCTTCTGTAACTTGAACCGCTTCTTTTAAAATTCCCCCCGATAAACCTTCTACTTCGACATCCACTAAGTAGTTAGCGGCTTGCGGGCTTATATTACTTTGTTGAACATCCGAATTCGCTAAAGCAACTAAACTCGTTGCAGGTAACAGCATCGTTACTGCTAGTAAAACACTTGCAATGATAGATACATAACGCTTAAACAAATGATTTCCCCCTTATCCTAGTTTGGTAATTGAACGTAAAAAAGCCCTTGCCTCCAGAAAGAGACAAGGGCACTATGTATAAGCGGACTTCAGTTAATGACTTATTACATCCAATACAATATGCATACCTCTTCCTGGGAGGCGTAACGCATGGTATTTTGGCAAGTCTCCTGACTTATGGATCATCACATCTTCAACCTTCCCAGTATTTCACCAGTGGTGTTTTGAAGATATTTCCCATTTACAGTGGCCGGACCGTACAGGATTTTCACCTGTTTCCTTTTTCATCTTTACAATAATGTAAAGAACCAAAATATTCTATTCAATTTTACATTAGTATATCACATGCTCACCTGCTACTTTTTATTATTTCAAAAGAATAGTATAAAAGACCGATGAAAGAATCTCTCATCGGTCTTTTTGTAAATATTATTTATTTCATCACGTGCTATATAAGTGAGTGAATGCTTACAGCTCCTGATAATCCCGCTGATAGACTCCGCCATCTTTCACTTCTGCATGATAAAGTGCTTTCAATGCAAAGCTTTTCTCTAGCTCATGCTCTTTCATAATCTCTTTCAATCGCCTGTTTAACTCTGGGCTATGCTTTACGAGCTGAAGCATCTTAGGTTGTGAATATTGCACGAAAATCCCCTCCTCATTTCATTTGTTTCTATAGTATAACATGGCTACGGTTCTTGGTGTATGAAAGGAAATTGTTCTTCTAGCTGGAAATCACCCTCAACTTTCATGTATACTGACACAAGCACAAGCTAATGACTATGGGCAAGTAAATGAATTGCGCTACAGAACCAACTTACATATTGGACGAGAAGGAATTTTTCTCGTCTTTTTTATTTTCACTAGTAATGATTTTGTCAACAAACCGCCTTTTATTTAGCGTTTACATGGGCGATTAAATGGGTAATGTGAAGTGTATGTGTGCAATTTTATTGTGCTTTTCGATTATGTACTTAGCTCATTTCACAAACTACATTCAAAAAAGGAGGACCTATGAAAAAAGTATCGTCAACATTTTATATTACATTAGCAGCGGTCGTATTGGCAGTCGGTTATGGTGTAATTGCTCCCGATCACTTTGAGGCTGTCACGCTCGTTATAAGAAACTTCATTTCTGATTCATTCGGCTGGTATTACTTGCTGACAGTTTCTATGTTATTCTTCATCTCAGTTTATTTGATATTCAGTCCACTCGGCAGGATTCGATTGGGGAAAGACAGTGATAGACCGCAGTTTTCTATGTTCTCTTGGCTTGCGATGCTATTTTCCGCCGGTATGGGAATTGGACTCGTGTTCTATGGAGCTGCAGAACCTCTTTCACATTATGCAGTAAGTTCAGCTACTGCACCTACTGAAACGAAAGAAGCGTATAAAGAAGCGATGCGTTCAACATTTTTCCATTGGGGCTTCCACGCATGGGCCATATACGGTATGACCGCTTTAGCACTAGCTTACTTCCAGTTCCGCAAGGGTCAGCCTGGATTGATTTCTGCTACACTTCGTCCAATTTTCGGTAATCGTGTAGAAGGTAAACTCGGAACCGTCATTGATGTCTTTGCAGTTTTCGCTACTGTCTTCGGCGTCGCAACATCACTTGGTTTTGGAGCAGTCCAGATCAACGCAGGTTTGAATTACTTATTCGGTGTACCGATCGGTTTCTGGTCTCAATTTATTATTATTGGGGTCGTAACTGTATTATTCCTAATATCCGCATGGAGCGGTCTTGGAAAAGGTATTCGTATTTTATCAAATACAAATATGGTATTAGCTCTTACACTGTTGGTCTTTATCATTGCACTCGGTCCAACATTGCTGATCTTCAATATGTTCACTGATTCTATCGGAGGTTATTTAGAGCACCTCATTCGTATGAGTTTCCGTACAGCACCACTTACACCTGAAAATCGTTCATGGTTGAATGACTGGACACTATTCTACTGGTCTTGGTGGATAGCGTGGTCACCATTTGTCGGCATGTTCATTGCCCGTGTTTCGAAAGGTAGAACAATTCGTGAATTCATGATCGGTGTGCTTGTTGTACCGACAGTATTGAGCGCCATTTGGTTCTCAGCATTTGGTACGACAGCTATTGAAACACAAAAGGCAGGCATTATCGATCTAGCCTCAACTGCAACAGAGTTGACGATTTTTGAGATGTTCAGTGGATTGCCTTGGTCATTCGTCATTTCAGTTGTCGCTATTTTGCTGATCACATCATTCTTCATTACATCAGCGGATTCAGCAACATTTGTACTCGGCATGCAGTCGTCATATGGTTCATTGACTCCACCTAATAACTTAAAAGTTGTCTGGGGTGTCATTCAGTCTTCCATTGCGATTATTCTATTATATGTTGGTGGGTTGGATGCTCTTCAAAACGTCATCATCATAGCCGCCTTACCATTCTCCATCATACTGATCATGATGGTCGTCTCGCTATTCAAATCCTTAAAAGAAGAGCGAAAAAAAGTAAAACGAAAATAAAAAATGAACACTGCGCACATGCGTAGTGTTCATTTTTTTATTAGTTTGAGGCTTTTTCGATTGCTTGTTTCAAGTCTGCGATAATGTCGTCTACTGACTCTAACCCTACAGACAAGCGGATTAACTCCTCGCTGACGCCTGAATTTTTCAAGTCTTCTACGGACAACTGCTGATGAGTAGTAGAAGCCGGATGAATGATTAGTGATTTTGCATCTCCCACGTTCGCTACATGAGACCAGATTTCTACATTGTCGATGACTTGTCTTCCTGCATCGCGTCCACCTTTGATACCAAATACGATTATTGAGCCATACCCGTTTTTCAAATGTTTATTGGCCAATTCCGCCGTTGGATGATCTTCTAGACCTGTATAGGTTACCCATTCTACAGCTGGATGTTCTTGCAGGAAGGCCGCAACCTTTTGCGCGTTTTCATTGTGGCGAGGCACGCGTAAATGAAGTGTCTCTAAACCTTGCAACAAGTTGAACGCACTGTCCGGCGACAAGCATGGGCCGAAGTCTCTTAGCAATTGCACGCGCAATTTCGTTGCGAAAGCCGCTGCTGCCGTGTCGATTCCGTAACGTAAGCCGTTATACGATTCATCCGGCTCTGTAAAGCCAGGGAATCTACCTTGTGTCCAATCGAATGTCCCTGCATCTACTGCTACACCACCGATAGTCGTACCGTGTCCGCCAATCCATTTCGTTGCTGAGTGGATCACTACGTCTGCACCATACTCGATAGGGTTTGATCCATATGGAGATGGGAATGTGTTGTCTACTAGCAATGGGATTCCATTTTCGTGTGCAATGTTCGCAACAGCTTCCACGTCAAGCACTTGCAAACTCGGGTTACCGATTGTTTCTGCAAACAAAGCTTTCGTTTTATCTGTAATGGCCGCTTCAAAGTTCTTAGGATCCGAAGCATCCACAAACTTTACGTTGATGCCGAAGCGCGGTAATGTTACGGCAAATAAATTATATGTACCACCGTAAAGATTACTTGCTGCAACAATTTCATCGCCCGCTTCAGCAATATTCATAATAGAGAATGCGATGGCTGCCATTCCCGAAGCCAACGCGACTGCCGCTGTTCCGCCTTCTAGCTGTGCGACACGTTCTTCGAAAACTGCTACTGTCGGGTTCGTAATTCTTGTATAAATATTACCTGCTTCTTTTAAGCCAAATAGGTTTTGTGCGTGTTCCGTGTCTCTGAATACATAAGAAGTCGTACGATGAATCGGTAAAGCCCGTGAGCCTGTTTCCGGATCCGGTTTTTGCCCTCCGTGTAATAGTATCGTTTCTGGCTGTAAATTCGTCATAACCATTCCCCTTTTTCATGTATTGATGGAACACCGAAACGCCCCGAATATCTTTTCTCTGGGACTAGACAAGGAAAACGTAGGCGTGTGATTCACTATTTTTATATAGAAAAAACCCATCTTCCATAATAAGAAGAGGGCTCTGCTTTCGCTCATTCCCCCTTATCTTCCAAACTATTGAAAGTTTGTAGGAAGTAGCACCTTTGCTTCCGCCGGTTGCCGGGCATCACAGGGCCTAATCCCTCCGCCGCTCTTGATAAGAGTGTGTCTATTCGTTTTCCATCGTTGAAAAATAGTATACGGCTATTCCTAGTCTATTGCAAGGATTTAATAGAATGTTTAGAAATTAGCATTACTTTCATAATATTGAAAGGAAATTGTGAAAGGTTAAGGCACATTTGCTCTACATTCCAGGCGCAAGTGTGAGTTCCATGATGATTTTACTTGCGACTCCACTCAAAAAATCGCCAGCGACATGTTCTGTGAACGATGTGCTGGCGATTTTGCTTGATTAGAATATGTCCCACCATATTTTCACAGCGGAGGCCATGATGAGTGTGGCTAGGATGCTTTGTAGTACTTTGGTGTTTACTTTACGACTAACTTTCACACCAATCGGAGCTGCGATAATACTTGCAACGATCATGACGAGAGCTGGTCCGTAGGGTACTTGCCCTGTTAAGAGCTTGCCTGACGCTGAGCCGACGGACGACAATAGTGTAATCGCCAGTGATGTAGCGATCGTCACGCGTGTGGGAATTTTTAGTATTACAAGCATAATCGGTACCATGATGAATGCACCGCCAGCTCCGACAATCCCAGCCGCCAAGCCGACGATAAAGGCTGCACTGGAAGCTACGAAGCGATTGAATGTAATTTCATCAATCGGCTGATCGTCGAGACCTTTTTTTGGAATAAACATCATAATTGCTGCCATAACGGCTAAAATACCATAGACGACGTTGACGGTAGCTTCTGAAAGCATACTAGAACCTGCGCCACCGATCACACTGCCAACTAATACACTGATTCCCATATAAAGAACAAGTGGTTTCAAAATTAGATTACTCTTTCTATACGCTAAAACTCCGGAAAGTGACGCAAAGAACACTTCCACCGCAGTAATCCCCGATACTTCATGTGGCGTAAACGCAGTAAACCCAAGTAGTGCAGGAATAAATAACAACATTGGATATTTGACAATCGCGCCCCCGATTCCCATCATTCCGGAAAGGAACGAGCCGACGAGTCCAATGAGGAAGATCGTAATAATAAATGGAATAGTCATGATGTTCTCCCTTCTTCCTGATGAAAGAGGGAGACAGCTATTCCCTCTATCCTAAGTTTACCCTTTTTGGATCCAAAATTTAAAGACATCGGACTCTTGTTGCTGGTCTTTTATTTCATGATTACCAGAAGCCGCCCATGCTGTCAGGTCGGATACCGATCCTTTATCTGTCGTATGAATCTCCAGAACATCTCCTGTTTGCATATCCTTCATTGCTTTCTTTGCACGTACGATCGGCATTGGACATGCCAGGCCTTTTGCGTCTAAAAATGTTGTTGAACTCATATTTATCTTCTCCTTTTAATGTGGGTTATTGTTTTACAGCTGATTTAAAATAACTATTTACCGTACCGCACAGCGATTCGGGCCAATCTCCATCTCACGTTGTGTTTCTTCGTCAGGTTGGATTTTCCCCATATTCATTTGACGTATTTCCTGATACGCGTTCGGTTGGGGAGGCAAGTTCCCTGTGACTAATTCTCTGAACTCTTTTTCATCTTCAATGTTCAAGCCATGGTTTTGCTTATACAACACACCGAGCTTTTCCGACACGCTACCATCTTCATTCAACTCATCGATAATCATGAAGTGTGCCGGTAAAACCGTTAGTTCTCCTGACAATTCCTTGTAACGACTATACAAAGACTCACGTAAGTCGCCCACCCAATCTTCTGCCAAACCTGCTAAATCTGGTCGTCCAATCGAATCAATGAACAAAATATCGCCGGTCATTAAATAGCTATCATCGACAATAAATGAAGTCGAACCAATGGTGTGTCCTGGCGAATAAAGTGCCTGAATATCAATTTTAGTATCGCCTATTTGAATCGATGTATCGCCTTCTAATGCAGCATATTCAAATATGACCTCTACCGCATCTTTTGGCGGTAGCCAGTACGTCGCTCCTGTCGCTAGTGCAATCTGGCGACCACCTGAAATATGATCCGCATGCAAGTGTGTGTCGAGTACATTTGTGATCTTCACACCGCGTTCCGTAGCAAAGTCCATGAACACATCTGTCATCCGCGTCGCGTCAATGATTGCCGCTTCTCCGCCTGATATGACCATATAAGAAAGGCACCCTTTACCAAGACGAACGAATTGATAAAGCTCGCCACCCGATTTTAAATCAGCAATCTTCACCGGCTCCAAATACTCGCTCCATGCTTTCATGCCACCTGAAAGATAACCTACTGAATAGCCTTCTTCTTCAAGGATTTCTGCCACCATGACGGACGAACCTTCTTTTGCACAGACCACTAGGATCTCTTCATCTTTTGGCAATTGATCTTCAATTTCTTCAATACCATCCAATAAATCAAAGTACGGCACATTCAAATGGCGCACTTGCTCTCCTTCGATTTTCCAATCTTCAAATGCAGTTTCATTTCGAACATCCAAAATGAATAATGACTCTTTCGCAATAATGCGCTTGGCTACTTCACTTGATTGAATGATTCTCATTTATTCATACCCCCTACCGTATTTTCTATTTCACCATTCCATTTTGACATACCAGGAATTACATTCGTGACATTTTCAAATCCCTTTGCTACTAGTTTTCGACACGCCATATCACTGCGGTTACCTGTTCGGCATACTACAAAGAACTTCTTGTCTTTACTCAAGTCCGCCATACGTTCATCCAGTTGGCCAAGAGGGATAGATAAGGCTCCAGGTATATGAGCAAATGCATACTCAGCTTCTTCACGAACATCTACTAGCACAGTATCAGGGTGTTGCAGTTGGGCTAACAACTCATTATTATCGACTGTAACCGGATATTCTTTTTGTGACTGATCTTCCTGACCCGCTTTTCGTACGAAGTGGCTCCATACATCGGCTTCTTTCACATTACCGACGTATTGATGCCCCACACTTTCCGCCCATGCTTGTAAATCTGCAGTAGTACCTGAATCTGTCGACTGGACTTCGAGCACTTGACCATCTTCCATCTCTTTCATCATCTTTCTCGTCTTCACAATCGGCATCGGACAAGCAAGGCCTTTTGCATCTAACACGTTATCTGACTGAATCATTGTACTCCTCCTATACACCCTGGGGTATTTATTTATATAAAAAAATTAAATGAACAAGTTCACTTGACCGTCTTGCGCCTCACCTAAGTAAGCCGCTACACCGCCATACTCGACTTCTTGTAGAAGCTCTCCTTCATTCAGTCCTAGCAAATCCATTGTCATCGTACAGGCAATCAATCGCACGTCCTGCTCTATTGCCATATCGATCAATTGTGGTAATGTCATCGCGTTATGCTTTTTCATTACTTGCTTGATCATCTTAGGACCCATTCCTGCAAAGTTCATTTGGGATAACCCCATTTTATCTGCCCCACGCGGCATCATTTTCCCGAACGCCTTTTCAATAAAGCTCTTATTACTTTTAATCGGTTCGTCTTTGCGCAATGCATTCAATCCCCAGAATGTATGAAAAATTGTTACTTCATGATCATACGCTGCTGCACCGTTCGCGATAATATAAGCCGCCATCGCCTTATCATAATCTCCACTAAATAATACAATCGTTGTTTTCTTTTGCTCTGTCATGTTCTCGACCCTTTCTATTTGAAAAATCATTTCGCCAAATACCTATGGGGGTATATTATATGTTATAAAAAAAAGAGTCAAGTGATGTTGCTCATCGACTCTTTACTAGAAGATCTACCGCTTCACTAATGATGGATTCATGTGTACGCTCATCTGCTTCATCTAAGTTTTCAATACAGGCAATCAAATTGGAGCTCACGATTACACCAATTGTACGGTCAATAGCAGAACGACTGGCCGATAATTGCGTGATCACTTCTTTACAGTCCTTGCCCTCTTCCATCATACGCAAGACACCTTTGATTTGACCCTCGAGACGTTTTAATCGATTTTTGACTTTATCATCGTATTCCATATCGCTCAACCTCCTTACTGTTAGCTTTATATTATACCCCCTGAGGTATAATGTCAACCGATTGATTTGTATGTCGTCAGTACGATTCTATCTTTGACAATAGGACCAGTCAACTTCCAGAAATGTTTCCTGGCAAAACTTGCTCATTCGACATAATTCTAGTATGATGAATAATTTCCCGAAATGTGTTATACTAGTTCTAGTAAGCTATTGTACGCACTTTCCGTCTGATTTTAATGACAAATTACGACAGACTAAATTCCATACTACTGAAGGAGTTGATTCGATTGGCATTCCCACGAAAAGATCGTCCAGTTTCTGATTTTGTAGCATCACGGTATGTAGACGAAGTCATATCTTTCAACCGTAATGAACATGAAGTTTCCGGAACTATACACAAGATTCTCGAAAACTCCGTCATTGTGAAGATTTCTGAAGAAGACGCAGAAAATATTGGAGCAGCTTCCAACATGACTGTCGTTGCACACAAAAATTACACAGTTCAATAATTGTTTGTTCGATGCCTTGCAGATTAATGCAAGGCTATTTTTTCACATAAAAACCAGTCACAGCCGCAGGTCATTCACTAAAAAAACGTGTATTGGAGATGATTGATTTGATTAATCATACAAATATAGATTTAACGCAAACAACCTCACTAAAAGGGACTTTACGTATTGGCGCTTCGCCAGTTATTTCGCAAGCTATTTTACCCGACGTACTCACTCGGCTACACGCGAAGTATCCCGACATGCGACTCGAACTAACAACTGCCCCTTCTTCTGACATTGCGCAATTACTAAAAAACCATAAGGTGGACGTTGGTTGCAGTGAACTTGACAACCTACCATCGTCTGAAGCATTTATGCAAGACGAACTAGTACTTCTTGCTTCTTCTACGCATCCACTTGCACGTAAGAGAAGCTCGTCCATCCTAGATTTGCAAAATACACATTGGATTTTACCTGATACGGAAGATCCTAGCCGTCTATTAATTGATCAATCGCTTAAACAGTATGGAGTACAAGTACAGCCTACTATTATGAGCTCGCCGGAAAGTATCAAACAAGCCGTTCTTAGTGGGCTAGGCATCGCTATTATGTCGCGCCACAGTTGCAAACAGGAACTCGCAAAAGGTGATCTAACCATACTCGATTATAGAGTTGCGCCAATCAAACGTGCTTTTTATACAGGAACCCGCTCTAAGACGAATGAAGTACAAGCATTCCTCAGCGAACTCAAAGCCTATTGCCGTCTATGGCAAGTCAACTAGCCCTCTTCTAAGCTCTCGTTTGCTACGCCAGTTCACAAGGAATATTCCTAGACTGATGAGCATGCCTCCTAAAATCAATGACATGGATAACTTCTCATCCAACAGAACCCATCCCGACAATGTCCCGAAGAATGGTGCCAAAAACAAAAACGCGCTCGTTCTCTCGGGATTTCCTGTCTGCAATAAATAAAACCAAATAGAAAACTGTACAATGGATGCGGCAATCGCAAGCCATCCTAAAATCGCCAATGACAATGGATTCGCTATGAAAAACGGTTCTTCGAGTACAAAACTCGCTATAAATAAGATCAATCCACCAAATAGCATTTGATATGCAGTCATCACCCACGTATCAAAACGATGGCCATGTACTTTGACGAGCAATGTCGCACAAGCCCATGCTACTGCAGATAAAAACCCTAACACCGTACCAATCTCCCAGTTTAAATGACCGCCCATTGTAATGAATACCCCAAACAAACCACAAATAACGCCAACCCATTGTTGCAAGCGGTAATGAATTTTCAATACTAGCGTCCCGATGACAACGACAAGCAACGGATTTGTAAATGTTAAAATAGATGTTTCACCTGACGTGATCGTACGAAGTGCCATAAATATACATCCCATGACGGCAGCTGTCTGCAATGAACCAATCAGCACTAGCCACTTCCACTCTCCGAACGTTTTCGGATGTGGCTTTTTTAATATCTTTACTACCACTGCCATGATGACGCCTGCAATGGTAAAGCGCAATGCTACTAGCAATAACGGTGAAGAATATTCCAATCCGATTTTCCCAATAGCAAATGACGAGCCCATTAAAGCGGTCGTAATGACAACTAAAATGCCAAATAAAAATTTATTCATCCAGTTCCCCTCCCTCTTTCGACTTTACAGAGAGGGCACGCCGCATTTGCATACTATCGATTAACACTTCAATAGCTGGTGGCATATAACGCTTATCCAAATAAGTTAGATACACTGTACGGGTCAACGTCTTTGAATTGGTTGTTTTAATGACAATGGTTGGGTCAGGTCCGTGCGCAAAATACTTTTGTGGAATAATTGAAATCCCAATATTCTCCCTTACAAGTTCTACAATCGTTTCAAAACGCTCTACTTCGTAACATATATTCATTCGCACTCCTTCTTCGGCAAACGCAGCAAAAATATCCTGTCTCGTTTGCAACCCAACACTCGTGACAATGAATGCCTCATCTTCTAGGTCGGCTAGCGTAATGGAATCCTTGCCCGCCAGGCGATGTTCAGGATGCATGACAACTGCCAATTGCTCTTGGTACAAAGGTATTGAGACAATATCCGAAGCTTCTATAAATTGATTGGTTAAACAGACATGGACAGCGTACTGACGGAGCGCTCGCTCAACATCCCCACGGCCTAATACTTCTATTAACTTCACATGCATCGATGGAAACTCCTGGCGATAGGCAAGTAATATAGAAGGAAGCCAATTTTTCACGGATTCAATCATCCCGATCTGCACACTTCCACTGCCTGTCCACTTCACTTCTTTAATCTCTTGCTGTAAAATATCTGCCTCATGGAGAATATGTAGTGCACGCTCATAAATTACGCTACCCGATTCCGTGAGTTGGACACGTTTAGTCGTTCGTTCGAGTAACTGAAATCCGACTTCTACCTCCAAGTTCTTGATCGCTTTGCTGAGCGAAGGCTGCGAAAGGTGAAGTTTTTTAGCCGCTTCAGAAAAGCTGGATTGTTGCACCACCATGACAAAATACTGCAATTGCTTGAATTCCATTCATCTCACCTCCACTTATAGCCTGCATGCATGAATATATGAAAAACATGTATTAGAATTAATAAGTACAAACCAGTATAGTAAGAATATCACGTTGGAAAGGGTGAAGTATATTGTTAATTCCATCAAATGAAAAATACTGGTCAGGCCGTACTGATAGCGAGACTGACAGAGCTGCATTCCGAATGCATCAAATCATCCAATTTTCCGAATTAAAAGAAAGCGCTACCAATAAAACTTGTACCCTCATCGGATTTTCTTCAGAAGAAGGTGTACGTCGAAATAACGGCAGACTCGGTGCTGCAGAAGGACCGAATGCCTTACGTAACGAACTAGCGAAACTACCTTGGCGTTTGCCTGCTGATCATCAACTAGTTGATGTAGGTACTGTCGTATGTGAGCAAGGTCAGCTAGAACAAGCGCAAGCTGAATTAGGCACAGTCGTTCAAAAGAGCCTTCTCCATCATACGAAGCCCGTTATTTTAGGCGGCGGACATGAAACCGCTTACGGTCATTATACAGGAGTTCGAGATTTCCTTGGCCCTGACGCAAAACTCGGTGTCATAAATATTGATGCGCACTTCGATTTGCGTGGCTACGATGAACAACCTTCTTCAGGCACGATGTTTAAGCAGATGCTCGACGCCGATCCGCATGTTGACTACCTCGTGCTAGGTATTCAAGAATTTGGCAACACGGACGCATTATTTGCAGAAGCCGATGCAAAAGGCGTGACATATGTCACAGAACAAGAAATTTCGACAAGTCCTTTAGACGATACATTACAAAAAATACAGTTATTCATTGATAAACAGGATGCTATTTTGTTAACATTGTGCTCGGATGTCCTGAACTCTGCGTATGCACCAGGTGTAAGTGCGCCTTCTCCCTTCGGATTGGATCCGTTGATTGTACGCTCTTTCATTCAGACTGTTGCATCACATAAGAAAACCCTTTCATTCGACATTTCCGAAATAAATCCGTCACTTGATCATCATAATCAAACGGTTAAGCTGGGGGCCTATCTTACAAATGAAGCAATCTTTGCATTGCTGGGAGGTCGAATCATATGACAATTGAGCTAAATCAAATCTCTACGCTGTTTTTAGCGTTAGCTCTCCTAACACTGGGTACGATGTTAGTCCGTAAAGTCGGCTTTCTCCAGAAATTCTGTATACCTGCCCCTGTTGTTGGCGGTTTACTATTCGCATTTTTAGCGACTATTTTAAAGTACTTCAATTTACTAAGTTTTACATTGGACACATCATTGCAAAATTTATTTATGTTGACGTTTTTCACAACAGTCGGTCTTGGCGCTAGTTTTCGTCTGATTCGTCTAGGCGGAAAATTATTGATGATCTACTGGGCAGCTTGTGGCTTCTTAGCACTAGCTCAAAATGCCATAGGTGTCTCCATGTCCTACATATTCGGTTTGCATCCGTTGATCGGTATGATGGCTGGTGCTGTCTCCATGGAGGGCGGGCACGGTGGTGCAACTGCTTACGGGGAAACGTTAGAAAGTCTAGGGATTGATTCTGCATTATCTATCGGTATTGCAGCAGCTACTTTTGGACTCGTAGCAGGCGGTCTAATCGGTGGTCCAATCGTTAAATACTTGATCAATAAACATGATTTAAAATCCACAGAAGTCCAATATGAAGAAGCGTACTCCGTGGAATCATTGGAAAAACCTATCAACACGGATAACTTCCTAACACAGACGTTATTGATTACTCTTTGTATCGCAGGCGGTACATTTATCGGGGATCTGTTCTCTAGTGCCACTGGTTTCGTCATGCCAGGTTATGTAGGCGCGATGTTCGTTGCAGTTATCGTTCGTAATATTGTGGATCGCGTGAAGGAAGATGCGGTTCATATGACAAGCATCAATTTGATCGGCGACGTTTCACTCGGTATTTTCTTATCGATGGCGTTAATGAGCATCAAGCTGTGGGAAGTTGCAGATTTGGCGCTTCCATTGTTACTAATCGTCTTTGTACAAGTGATCTTCGTCGCGTTGTTTGCGATCTTCATCCTGTTCCGTTTACTCGGTAAGGATTACGATGCAGCCGTTATGATTGCTGGTTTCGCAGGCCACAGTTTGGGAGCGACGCCAAATGCGATGGCCAACATGGCAGCTGTTACAGGACGCTATGGCCCGTCACGCAAAGCCTTCTTGATCGTGCCTATCGTAGGCGCCTTCCTCATAGACGTCGTCTCGATGCCGATCATCATCACTACGATTAATATATTTGCTTGAGCGTAAATGAAAGCAAAATCTAAATCTAACGTTTTCTACACTTAAGATATTACTTGTGAGTGCGAAGGGATTGAAGCTCCAGCTGGGGACGCTTTCCGGAGGGCGTGGCTTGAGCCTCCTCGTCGCAAAGTGCGCTCCTGCGGGGTCTCAAGGCGCACGCTGATCCTCCCGGAGTCGCCCCAACTTCCGCTTCAATCCTACCTAACGAGTGGGGGTACTTATATCGCTCATTGTAGGTAGTGTGTGAATTATTGTTGTGTTCCAACTTATTTAAGTTCAAGGACTGATCAAGTTCTAGATCAAAACTAATTACAAGGCTAGTTTTAATGCACAACAATAAGTGTCAACCACTTGCTATGCAAGGGATTGGTGCTTAGGAGGGGCGACTCCTAGGGGATCAGCTCGACAGATGAGACAACCAAAGGGAGCTCGCGACCTGGTTGGCTCATCGCGAGCCCCCAGGAAAGCGTCCCCTCCGTAGCACCAATCCCAACCCCAACACCAATTAACCTTACACCATTCCCAAGAACCGACGCTCTCGGTTCTTTTTTCATTCGTTTTAAGCGAAATATTCACACACCTCTGTTAAAATGAAAACATTAATTCGTCTCTTGAGAGGAGCCTGCTACATGAAAGAAGAACTGATCGAACGACTCATCCGCTACGCTAAAATTGACACTCAATCCGACGCTGCTTCGGACACGACACCGTCCACCGCAAAACAATGGGATCTGCTGCGGGTGCTTGAAAAAGAAATGACCGACATCGGTCTTGAGGAAATCTCGGTGGACGAAAACGGCTACCTATTCGGCACCCTACCAGCTAACACTGACAAACAACTGCCAACAGTGGGCTTCCTAGCGCACGTCGACACCGCGACTGATTACACAGGTACAAACGTCAACCCTCAGCGCATCGACAACTATAACGGTAAAGATATTTCATTGAATGAAACAACCCTTATGAGCGTACAAGCATTTCCTGAGCTTAACAACTACCTCGGCCACACGTTAATTACGACGGACGGTACGACTTTACTTGGTGCTGATGATAAAGCCGGTATCGCGGAAATTATGACAGCTATGCATTATTTAGTTGAACATCCCGAAATCAAACATGGCAAAGTGCGTGTCGGCTTCACACCCGACGAGGAAATCGGACGTGGCCCCCATAAATTTGACGTAGAACGATTTGGCGCAGATTTCGCTTATACAATGGATGGTGGACCGCTTGGAGAACTTCAGTATGAAAGCTTCAATGCTGCAGGCGCGGAAGTCACGTTCAACGGAACGAATGTGCATCCAGGAACTGCAAAAGACAAAATGGTCAACTCCCTATTGATTGCGGCAGAATTTCATCAAGCTATGCCGGAACATGATATCCCGCAAGAAACAGAGAACTATGAAGGCTTTATTCATTTGATGGAAGCGAACGGTTCCGTAGAAAAAACTACCTATCAATATATTATTCGTGACTTTGACAAGAGTTCTTTTGAATCACGCAAACAACTCTTACATGACACTGCTACGCATTTAAAAGAGAAGTATGGTGAACATACGATAGAGTTGACAGTAACGGATCAATACTTCAATATGGGCGAGAAGATTACCCCTGTTATGGAAATCGTCGACGTAATGGCGGATGTCTATCGTAGTCTCGATATTGAACCAAAAATCGCACCGATTCGTGGCGGGACGGATGGTTCACAACTTTCCTATATGGGAATGCCAACGCCAAACATCTTCACAGGCGGTGAAAATTACCACGGTAAATACGAATTTATCTCAGCGGACAATATGGTGAAAGCTACACAAGTCATTATTGAAGCGCTGAAACTTCAAGAACAGCGAGGTTAAGTGTATGAGGGCAATTGGAATTGGCATATTATCCGCCCTCTTTTTCGCGGTGACTTTTGTGCTGAATCGGTCCATGGAACTCGATGGTGGTAGTTGGATGTGGAGTGCATCATTGCGTTATTTCTTCATGGTGCCATTCCTAGTGGTCATCGTAGCCATGCGTGGGGGCTTATCTGGCGTAAAACGAGAGATGACTGCAGCGCCTTGGCTCTTTTTCATCTGGAGTTTCGTAGCATTCGTGCTGTTTTATGGTCCGCTGACGTTTTCAGCCGGATATAGTCCGGGGTGGCTCGTTGCGGGAACATGGCAAATGACCATCGTTGCGGGTGTGTTGCTAGCACCCTTCTTTACATTTCAAACTACGACAGAAACTGGTGAAATGCGCACAATCCGTCACCGCATTCCTGCGGCATCATTGGTCATTTCATTGATCATCTTAGTCGGTGTTGTGCTGATCCAGATTCCACATGCAGGGAGCGTCTCGACGAAAACGATACTTCTTGGTACCTTGCCGCTAGTCATTGCTGCATTCTCCTACCCGCTCGGCAATCGAAAAATGATGAATCTAGTCGGTGGACGGCTCGATATGTTCCAGCGTGTACTGGCGATGACACTGATGACGATACCGATTTGGTTACTACTAGCGGGCTATGCAATGATAACTGTCGGCTTGCCTTCTCTAAGTCAGATCGTGCAGTCATTAATTGTCTCAGTCAGTTCAGGCGTGATCGCCACTTCACTATTCTTCATGGCGACGGATATGGTGCAACATGATCAAGGAAAATTGGCAGCTGTCGAAGCTACACAGTCCGTCGAATTAATTTTCGCCATGCTTGGTGAGATGCTATTGCTTAGCTTGCCATTGCCGGGCGCACTATCATTAGTCGGCGTGCTAGTAATTATCGGAGGCATGTCGTTGCATAGTTATCAAACTTCATTGGCCGCAAAGAACGTGTAGAAAAGGGTTGTCCGATGAGTCAGTTACTGACTTGTCGGACAACCCTTTTTCAAACTTCACGTTCTTTTATTTGTGGTGGAATGCGTTTTTTCAATAGTTGTGGTCTGACTTCCGACAATAAAATCGCAATAAAGATAATGAGTGCACCCAGGAACATGCGGAACGTCAATATTTCATAGGCAAGGGCTACAGAGAAAATCATGCCCCAAACTGATTCTGTTGATAATATAATGGCTGCTTTCGTCTCCGATAAGTGTTTCTGCCCAACTGTTTGCATCAAGAATGCCAGAGTCGTAGAAAATACAGCTAAGTACAGCACCGAACTTATACCCTGTGGTTCCAAGGAAAATGACATCTCGCCCATTCCGATGACGGTTACGCAACTAATCACGGCGGCGACAACCATTTGCAATAGCGTTAGCAAAATAGCATCTTCCGTGCGGACAAATCGTGCCGTGTAGAAAATATGAAATGCGAACATCACAGCACAACCAAGCGTCAGTAAATCGCCTATGTTAATAGTGGTTGACCACTGCAACGATAAAACCGCCACTCCAATCAGTGCCAATACTGCTCCAAACAATTCAAATGTATCCAGCTTCCGCTTATATAAAATCCACGCGATAAACGGAACTATCACTACATTGACACCGGTTAAAAACGCATTTTTTGAAGGCGTTGTAAACTGTAAGCCTACGGTCTGCAATGCAAATGCCGCATACAGCAAAACGCCAAGCAGTGCGCCTTTCCATAAAATCGACTGATCTATTCGAAGTAGACGTTTATGAAAGACGATACTAAGTAACAGCGCCCCTATTGTAAAACGTACAGCTAAAATTTGATACGGTGTGTAATATTCTAAAGCGAGCGCGCTCATCACAAAGCCGCTCCCCCAGATGATAGCGGTGATCGTCAATCCAATCTCACCTATGTATTTCCTCATGTCCTTCACCATACTTCCACTAGTCAGTGCTATTATTTTAGCATGATTTTCTGTCAGATTATAGCTGAATTCCTACAAACTCCAAATACAATCCTTAATTCAAAGAACATCGATAAATGGTATTCACTCAGACTTTAAGGGGCACACGTTCCTTCCAAAGCGCCAATCGCTAACAGTCTTGCTACATCAAAAAAGAAGCCATCACTAGAAGTCACAAACATCATGACTTCTCGGACAGCTCCACCAACTATCAATCTTCGTATAACCCAATCTCTTTAATCGCACGCTCGACAAGTGACGGATCAACAGACTTATCGAAGTCGATTTCACCACGTATCGCCCCGTTCGCTTTGTACATCTCATACTGTTTTTTAATATCATCAATAAACATCTTGCCGTTCGGATCGAGTCCCGTCACGAACACTCTTTCCCATAACTCAGGATCTTTTAGCGCCGTGTGTTTCACCATGATGTCTATAATCTCATCTTTACCTTGATCTTTAAAGAACGCGTCGTTATAGTCACGCACCCCTTTTAGATAGGCAGCCATAAAGCGTAACGATAATTCTTCATTCGCCATGAATTGCGGTGAAGCCAACACCATAGCGATCTGCGATTCAGGCGCGTAATCAGTGGCGTCTCCGAAACGTACGTGAAAACCTTTATTGACACCCTGCGCGATAAGCGGTTCAATATTCAACGCAGCATCAATTGTTCCTGAATCAATCGCTCCAAGCATCGCACCGAAGTCCGCGATATGCACATATTCTACATCCTCTTCCGTCAAGCCTGCATGCTTCAGCATCTCTTCATAGATATACCCATCAATGGAGTTACGGGACGATACCGCAATTTTCTTTCCTTTAAAGTCGCTGTACTCCTTGATTTCATCAACCATATGATTACCGATAACAAAACTGAAATAGGACTTGCCGGGCATATTATGGCCTTTATCCGCGATGATTCGTACGTCAATTCCCTGAGCGATCGCGTTAAAGAATGATGCGGTCGAAACGCCACCTGCGATATCTACTTCGCCAGCGGCTAGTGCAGGCAACATATCATCGCTGTTTGCAAAGTCCGCAAAATCTACACGTATATTATAGTCATCAAAATAGCCCTTTTCTTTCGCAATATAGAAACCTGCTCCAGAAGCAGCTCCATCTTCCGCTATGAATACTTTCGCCTGCTTTTCAAGTGGTGCCAAATCACCTGATGCCGGCTTGCCATCATTTGTTACGGGTTTCACTACTTCTTTCGGAGAACATGCCCCCATCATCAATACGATCGATAATAGGCTGAACAATCCCGCCTTCTTTATCCACTTCCCCACATCATCTCTCCTTTTATCACTTATTCCCTTGATTTTAGTACTTCCTCTTGCAAGTGACGCCATATATCAATGAATTTTGCGGCCATTTCTGGATCTTTCCGCACATCCTCCATCTTCCTCGGCCTCGGCATATCGATAATGATTTCTTCAATGATCTTCCCGGGTTGGGCTCCCATCAACAGAATCCGATCACTGAGCAATAATGCTTCATCGATACTATGTGTAATGAACAACACGGTTTTCTTTGTCTCTGCCCAAATACTTAATAACTCTTCCTGTAATATAAAGCGATTTTGTTCATCGAGTGCACCGAACGGTTCATCCATCAATAAAATCTCAGGATCATTCGCAAAAGCCCTCGCAATACTCACGCGCTGCTTCATTCCGCCAGACAATTCCTTTGGGTAGAGCGAAGCAAAGCGTTCCAACCCCGTCTTCTTCAAGTAAAAGTCCGTTCGTTCAGTAATGAAGGCTTTTGGTAAGTTTCGCATTTTTAACCCAAAGGCTACATTTTCACGTACCGTCAGCCACGGAATAACACCGCGTTCCTGGAATACCATCGATTGCAACGGCCGGTCGTTCGTTTCTGTTGCAATCGTAAAACTTCCGACACTCGGCTGTTCCAGTCCAGCCAGAATACGTAACAGCGTCGTCTTACCGCATCCACTCGGACCAACGATACAAACGAATTCTCCTTCATCTACCGTTAGGGAAATATCTTCAAGCGCGATGACACTGCCCTGTTTCTTATAAAAAGCTTTCATTAACCCATCTACTGTAATCTTTGGCTTCCCCTCCATTTCATTCACCTCCATGGCAATAATTTATTTTGAAGCGCGCGCAGAATAAGCGAGAATAAATAACCGAAAAAGGAGATGAGTATTAATCCCACATACATTTCGGGCAATAAGAAAGCTTTATAGGACGTCCATATCAAATAACCAATCCCAGAAGTTGCTCCCATCATTTCTGCTGCCACGATCGTCAATAGCGCAATTGCCTGCCCCATCTGGATTCCTTCGAGCATGACAGGAAGTGCTCCAGGAAGCGCAATTTTAAAGAAGAAATTCCATTGGCTCGTTTGATAGTTATTGGCAACATCCAAATAAATTTTATCAATATTCAATACACCCGCCGCCGTATTAATGACAACTGGGAAAAACACACTCCCGGCAATCGTCACGACCTTTGACAAATCTCCAATTCCAAATAAAATAATGATGATTGGCAATAATGCCAACGTCGGAATCGGCATAAGAGCCATGACAATCGGTTGAACGAAATGACGGATTGGAGAATATAATCCCATCAATAAACCGACAATGATCCCAGGTATAACGCCTGCCAAAAATCCAATGAAAATCCGATATAATGAGACACCAACATGTTTCGCCATCACGCCGCTCACAACCATGTCATAAAAGGTTTGCACAATCGTACTGGGCGGCGGGAAAAAGCGAATATCCAAGATACCCGTTCTCGACATCACTTCCCATAGCACCAGCAGGAATAACGGTGACACAATCGTCAACAACTGCTTGCCGCGTTCTTTGCGTTGCCGCAACTTCCATTCCCTTTGCTCCACCTCAAATGATTCATTGCGAGCCAATTCTTGAGTCTCCACTCTTCACCACCTCTTCACTGCCTATTGTATGTAAAGGCCTAGTAAACTGGTTGGGCAGGTATCACGTTCGGGTTGTTTCCACAAAGTAGTTTGATTATACTGAAGCTATGACTACACTTACATCAGACCAAATCAGAGAATTGAATAGTTACAGTGTCTACTTGGAACAGCCAGCACATCCCGTATTCACGCTAGCGGACGTACTAGATTCCTCAAAAGTACAGAGTATCGTCCAAGTCGCCCAGACCGTCAGCCAAAGTCCGAATGAAGTCGTCGCTACTTCGTTCTTTGTACGCCGACTCGGTATGTTTTTCGCCATGCAGCTTTATAATTTAGCTGCATACGATGAAATGTGGAACGGATTGGCAGAAAATTTACGGTTCGGTGCCCGGGAAGAGTTCGGCAATAAGACGATTAGCATTTTTGTCGATAGCGCAGATTGGGAAATAATCGATGACGAAAACCGACAAGCGCATATTCGTCGAGTGCTGGATGATGCACATGCAGTGATTACATCATTGCGTAGCGTGGTGCCCATATCTCCACTTACCTTATGGGAGAATATCTTCGGCTTCTGGCTCTGGCAATATCATGTATTATTGTCTGATCCAGGATCGGAAATGGAAGCAAGAGAAGATTTGGAGACACTAAAAAACGACACCACATGGACGGGTATCGCGGATCACTCACGTTTCGCAAGCTATTTAAACGGTGCCGAACCATCCGCCTTATTGAATACGACAGTTCGCAAAACCTGCTGTTTCTCTAAAGATGTACCCGGGTTGATGCGTTGCGGCTTTTGTCCATTACCGTGAAAAAACAGGCTTTCGCTCAATACGCGAAGGCCTGTTTTCAACGTTTTCGGTAAGCATGATAGGATTGTTTCGTCGAATAGATAATGCCCATTGCCGCACCACTATAAAAAAAACCCATGAATATTCCTGCAGACAAATTCTTTGGATGACTGATGAATATAGATATAGCGAGCGCAACTACCGTGGCTACTGTAGAAAGCCAACTTAGCGGCACTTTAAAAAACCACTTGGCCATCAGTACCACAACCAAAACAACTGGAACACCCCACATCGCATCCCACACATTGGTATGAATAACTGGAAATTCCGTCAGCATCCGCTAACACCCTTTCGTTTTTGTTAGGATGTGCAGTTTTGCTTTATTTATCCACAAAAAACCTCCTAGCCAAAAGACTAGGAGGTTATTTTTATCGCTACACATTCTTCGTGGCGGCTTCACTAATTTCTTTTCGCATTTCATAAATATTTTGCACAATCACTTTACCGACTGCATAGGCAGGCACAGCTACTAAAATCCCTAGGAATCCTGCAAGACTTCCCGCCACTAATAATACCGTAATAATCGTTAGTGGATGAATATCGAGTGATTTCCCCATAACGTTCGGCGTAATTAGATTACTGTCGATTTGCTGCGCGACTAGCGTAACGACTCCGACCCAAATAACTAATTTAGGTTCCTGTAAATACGCAATAACTAAAGCAGGAGCGACCGCAATCCATGGCCCGATAAACGGAATGATATTCATGAACAAAGCAAGAATTGCCAGTAGCAACGCGTACTCAAGTCCTATGATGGAGTAACCAATCAATATAATCACTGCCAAAATAGCACTGATGAGTAATTGTCCTTGAATATAAGAACGTAAAACTTGATCAATATCTTCCAACGTCTTCTTTACCCATATACGTCGCTTACCGGAGAATACATTGTAAATTCTCGGAGCAAGTTTTTCATGATCCTTCAACATAAATAGGAAGAAGAATGGTACAAGTAACAATAACGCTACGGCTTGTACGAATGACTGCACAAATTGTACGAACCATTTGCCAAATGTTACTGCGAACGTTTGAATGGATTCGACTGCTGAATTCAAGGATTCCTGCAATCCTTCCGGTAAATTATCTTTTTGATTAATCGCTTTATCTTTTAGCTGCTCTAGCTGATGGGTGAGAGCTGGCCCATTATCCACCAAATTATTCACTTGTTTTGTCACCATCGGTCCAATGATTGCGACTAAAATCCAAATAACAGCTACGAGTATGAGCATAATCGTTATAATACTTCCCCATCTTGGCATCTTTTTCTTTTCCAAGTATTGCTGGATCGGTACTGTTATGTAATAAAGCAGTCCACCGAAGATTAATGGCATGATTATCGTTTGTAAAATGACACCAACTGGTCTGAAGATATAATTTACTTCTAAAAAGAATTTCGTGATTAACAATGCCAGCAATATACCGACACCTACCTGAAACCACACCTTTTTCGTCAAATGCTCACTTCCCTTCTATTTTAATTTATATAGTTAGCTTTATTATACTAGGTTGGATCACTTGTGTCGAAAATTCTTTCGGTCTTTTGCTATACAATACCTCTTTATTTTCACACTGTATTGCAACAATAATTGTCTAACTATGCGAAAAAGTCTTAATTCCCCTTGTCCTAGCCGAAATTACTCGGTAAAATGGTTCTGTCTTGATATATTACAATTCTTCAAGAAATAAAACGTAGAAAGGAAGGGATCTTAATGTTACAACAGACTTGGAATCGTCTTTGGTCGTTACATGATCAAGTTAAAGATGTCTTCCGCTTTTTCACTGCACCCGACTCTTCCGAAATGGTAAAAGGTGGACAAGGTGGAAAAAAGATCGGCGTGAATCACGAAGGTGGAGGCAGAGACTTTCGCAGTTATTCAGCTACACAGCTCATTGGACTAGTACTTGGTCCTTTACTCTTTTCCCTTATTTTACTGTTCTTCAAACCTGCTGATTTATCTGCAGCCGGTATCGCTATTTTAGCTAGTACCGTATGGATTGCGGTTTGGTGGATTACGGAAGCTATACCAATTCCAGTTGCTTCCTTACTACCACTCGTTCTGTTCCCTATGACAGGCGGCCTAGAAATGAAAGACACGGCATCTTCTTATGGAGATGAAACGATTTTCTTATTTATGGGTGGATTTATGATCGCACTCGCACTCGAAAAATGGAATTTACATCGACGAATTGCACTAACAATTATTTCTGCCATCGGTACAAATATGGACAAAATTGTTCTTGGATTTATGGTAGCTACCGGATTTCTGTCTATGTGGATTTCTAATACCGCAACCGCGATGATGATGGTACCGATCGGTCTGGCGATCATTACACAAGTATCGGTTGCCTTGAAAGACGATACTTCTATCGATACGTCTAAAGAAAACTTTGGTTTCGGCAAAGCGTTGATGCTCGGTATTGCCTACTCCGCTTCATTAGGCGGGGTTGCAACATTGATTGGTACTCCTCCGAATACACTGCTTGCAGGAGCTGTCAATAAAATCTATGGCATCGAGTTGTCATTTGGCAAATGGATGTTATTCGGTGTACCTTTCGCGTGGGTATTCATCTTACTAACTTGGTGGTATTTAGTGAAAATTATCTATAAATCCCCAGTCAAAACATTACCCGGTGGACGTGAAGTCATCGATAACGAAAAGAAACTGCTTGGACGTCCTTCTATTGAAGAGATTATGGTCTTCATCATCTTTGCATTAGCTGCTTTCTCATGGATTACGCGCTCGTTCTTCCTATCGAAATTTATTGACGGCTTAAGTGACGGTGTCATTGCGATTGTGTTTGCGATGATTTTGTTCATCATTCCGTCTGTCAATAAAAAAGGTGATCACTTGCTAGATTGGAATACGGCAGTTAAATTACCTTGGGGTATCTTACTTCTATTTGGTGGTGGACTGGCCATCGCAGCTGGCTTTGTCAGCAGCGGTCTGTCTGAATGGATCGGAGCTCAGCTAATTGGATTGAAAGGTGTGCCGCTCATTGTCATTATTTTAATCGTGGCAACACTGGTCATCTTCTTAACGGAAATCACATCGAATACCGCAACAGCTTCCATGATGTATCCAATCATGGCTTCATTGGCACTTGCACTCGGTTTCCATCCATACGCATTGATGATTGCAGCAGGTGTAGCAGCATCTTGTGCGTTCATGCTACCCGTTGCCACCCCGCCGAATGCGGTCGTTTTCGGATCAGGTTATCTGCGGATTCCTGATATGGCAAAAGCCGGCTTCGCACTGAATATAGTCGGAGTCGTGCTAGTAACACTTTGTATTTACTTCTTGCTTCCATTACTATGGGGCATCGATTTACAAACCATTCCAGAAGTATTTAAAGACTAAAACAAACCAGATGCCAGGATTTATTCCGAGCATCTGGTTTTTCATTTACTATGCTTTACTCAACACTCTGCGTCGTAATCGGATTAGCAGTACGTAGACTACGGGCACAACCGCTGAAAAAATAGCGAGACCTGTCCAACCGGAATACTGCCAAATGGGTGTTACAAGGGTACTTCCTGCCGCCATCCCAATATAATAAGAAACGAGGTACAAGCTGGATGCACTTCCTTTATGATGCGTTGCTTCTTTACTTACAGAAGCCGCAGTTAAAGAATGGGCAGAGAAAAAGCCGAGACAGATCACACAATAACCGATAATAATTAGTGGTAATGTAGTTGGAATAGTTAGAAGGCAACCGATTGCCAGTAGAATAACACCAACAAAACGGACAGGATTCATACCTACTTTACTGGCAATGGAGCCAGCCAGCGGTGCTCCAATAATGCCAAATGCATAAGCGAAGTAGATGTAAGATACTTCATCAAGCGTCATCGAAAATGGTGAAGCCGTCAAATGGAAAGGCAGAAACGTCCACATACCGGTAAAGCTCAGCTGCAGTACAATACCAAGTCCAAAGACAATTAGCAAAGCTGGATTCTTTAAATGAATACCGAAACCTTCCATGTCTTTCTTCATTGACTCTACACTCGGCTCGAAGTGAATGGATTTCGGCAAAAAGAAGAGTAAGAAAATGAATACCGCCACGCCTATGATCGTTAGGAGTTGAAGTGACAGTTCCCATGACCAGCGTTCTGCCAAATAACCTGTTACAAAACGACCAAGCATTCCACCTGTGCCATTGAATGAAATATACAGAGCAGTTGCCACGCTCACTACCCGCTCATTGATTTCTTCATTAATATAAGCGAGTGCGGCAGCCAATACACCGGCCATCGCAAAACCCTGTATAAAACGGAGTACAAGGATAATAGTAAAAGAACTCGTCAAAAACATAGGAATAAATAATAATGCCGTGACTAATACAGAGATTTTCACAAAAACGGATCTGCCCAGTCGGTCAGAGTAAAACCCGAGAATCACCAATCCGAAAATCAGACCTATTGTATTGACGGACATAGCTAAACTGGCAGTGGATACTGAGACATTAAATTGCTTTGTTAAAATAGGTAGCAAAGGCTGTATAGCATACATTGCGGCAAAGATTAGCACTGATGCAATGCCTAGCCCGATGACAATGCGCCAGAATCGAAGCTCGCGAATTGTTGATTTTGCTTGTAACTTCATGATGACACTTCCAGTCCCTAAAATGCGAATAATGAAATTATATCACTACACTAAAAATTTAACAGGAAATAGTAAAGTACTTATTAAAATTCTCTGTATATTATTTGTTTGAAAAGCCATCCTACCATTTGGAGGTGTTAGACAAATGAACAAAATGGCGATGACAGCTGTCGGACTTGGTGCACTTTACCTCATGCGAAATAAGCAGTCACGGGAAAAACTTATGGAGCAAATTAGTAACCTTTCAGGAATGAACAGTAATCCGTAATGCCAATCATTTGCATACACCCGAAAAAACCGGAACCTCTAGAAGGTTTCCGGTTTTTCATTCCCTTAGTAATCTTTCCGACATTAATTCGGATGTTTTCTCTTTTTGAAAGTGGGTATTTATATACTAACAAACGAAATGGAGGAGATAATATGAGTAACAAAGATCACGGTACAGAAGATAAATTAAAAGGAATTGGCAACAAAGTTAAAGGTAGCGTAAAAGATACCGTAGGCGATTTAACTGACAACACTAAAATGCAAGCTGAAGGTAAATGGGACAAAGCAAAAGGCGCTGCACAAGAAAAGATCGGTGAAGCGAAAGAACACTTCAGCGACGACGAAGCACACCCAGGAAAATAATATGTGGGATAACCCAGTCTGTTGCTCAATCAGCAGGCTGGGTTTATATAGGCATATAAAAAGAAGGATCTTCCATTACGATGGGAGATCCTTCTTTTTCATAACTGGTCTGTACCTATTCGCGGACTATTTGGAATAGGGTTGCCTTCTTCATTCGAATTGCTATCCAGATTTTCTCCGCTGTTTGTTTGCTGTTGAGCACTATCATGTGGATCTATGGACCGCGCTCGTTCTTCATCTGTCAGTTGATCGACAAACAACGCGATCCCGCCTTCTTTTAAATCATTATAAAATGTCTTGGATTCCTGTTTTGTAAAACCCATTTTAATAAAGATCGTCAGCATTTCATCTTTACTATTGAACAAACGACGCGTATGATCCCAAAACGATCCTTCCTGAATACCAATTAACTCAATTTCAGAATCACTTTCCAATACTTTTAGATCATCCCGCACATTAGAGACCGCACACATATGATGTTTCTTAAAACCTTTCGCTTCCAGTTCAGTTATTTTATAAAGGACATTGTCCACTGAATGAAATGTGCCCTCGTATTGTTTATTAGCCATTATCGCACCTCCCTTTCACGAACACTATGCTATACTTCTACCCACTGAAGAACGACTTCACACATGATTCTAAATACTTTGCCCGTATCTTCCCATGCATAGTTCTTCATTTCTTGTACAAGCTATTTGTATCACAGTGAAAAGGAGTGGTTGATTAGTGGATATAAAAAAGAAGCTGGAATCTGAAGCTTCAAACATGGGTGGAGAAAAAAAAGAGCAGATTTTGCAGAACTTCAATCATTTTAAAGGGTATCTTGCTGAAAAGGTGGAAAAGGGTGAAAATCTTGGATTGAGTGATGAACAATTGGCGAAGACAACTGAATTTATTGCCAATTACTTATCACGCCATGAGGAACCGAGAAACCGTGAGCAATACTTATTACAGGAATTGTGGGATTCCGGCTCTAAAGAGGAGCAACATTCTTTGGCACATATGCTTCTGAAAATGGTTCGCCAAGCATAATAGGAGGCGATAAGACGTGGCATCAACAGACAACCCAAGCCCAAAATATCATCCGAATACGTATCGTTTGATTCAGACACATCCTGAAAATCTACAGACCAATACAGTTAGTTTGTTCGATTTGCATGAAGATATGCAAACAGTCGACTCCATTTCTTTACCTGATCAGCGAAAAGATCTTATGAAAGAAAAAATCAACCACTCCCCTCGTTTTAGTGGCGGTAGCTCGTCTAACGACTATGGTGCACCCCACTGATTTACCGATAAAAGCTGTACAGTGAAAACTTCACTGTACAGCTTTTCCCCGTTTATTTGCAGTGCTTGTCGATATTTCCCGGGAAATGCAGAAATTATTATGCAGTCCGAATATTCATTTCCATGATATACTATGAACCGACGGAAATGGAGGTTATGCGGATGAAACTCTGGATGTATCCGCTGCTCGTTGTATTTGGAGCTGCAAGTTACGGAATTTTATCAACGATTATTAAATTAGCTATTCAAGATGGCTTCACCGCTTCAGAGGCAGTGACGAGCCAATATTATACAGGTTTTCTATTAGCACTTATTATTTTTATCTTAGTTAAACGTGGCGTCCCGACACTTCGTGGAAGTTTTCCAGTCTTAATTGCAGGATTATTCACAGCGATTACTGGGACGGTGTATGGAAAAGCAGTTGAATACATGCCCGCTTCATTGGCGGTCGTATTACTCTTTCAATTTACATGGATCGGAATGCTGTATGAATGTATAGGAGCGAAGCGTCTACCCAAACAATCTGAAGTGGTGTCGCTTGTCTTTCTATTCGGCGGAACAATTTTAGCTGCTGGATTGATTGACGTCGATGTAAGCGGGATTCCATGGCAAGGTTGGGCGTGGGGACTTGCTGCCGCCTTTAGTTTCGCGGCATTCGTTACAGCGAATCAGAAGCCAGTGCCTGGGATGGATGTAGTGACACGGTTGTTCTTAATGTCATTTTACGCAGCCATTGTTATTACATTTTTCCAGTCTCCAGAAATTTTATGGAACGGTATGTTGGGTGATGGTTTATGGATTTATGGTGCCATTTTAGGTGTGTTCGGCATCGTTCTGCCCATTTTCTTGTTTTCAATCGGAGTGCCGAAAGTCGGTGCGGGTATGTCTTCTATTTTAAGTGCTGTTGAGTTGCCTGTGGCGATTATCGCTTCGATGCTGTTGCTTGGCGAAAGGTTAACTTTATTGCAGTTTCTCGGCATTTTCCTAGTGTTATTCGGGATGACTTGGCCTGCCATGTTGCAACGTTTTGCGATAAAGAGGAGATTACGGTTAAGACAAGCGGAGTAAACAGAAAAATGAATAAAACAAACGAGACTTCACTGGATTAGTGAAGTCTCGTTTGTTTTGTATACCGACCAAATCATTATAGCGAACGTATAAACGTCACCAAGTCTTGCTGATTCTCTGGCGTTACGCCATGTCCGTCAGCATATGTCTTAAACGTAACATTTGCTCCGAGCGATTCGAAATACTCCTTGCTTTCCACTCCCGATTGGGATGGAATGACGTAATCATAGTCACCATGGGAAATGAATATATGTTGATTTTCCACAGACTGTATTGCGTATTCATTCTTGACGAAATCAGGTACGTACCCGCTAAGTGCCACTACGCCATGGGGTGAAGGTATCAACGTTACCCCCAATGCTTGTGCAAGTACAGCTCCCTGGCTGAAACCGATGACCGTCAAATGCTCGGGGTCTAGATCATACTCCTGGATGGCTTCGCGAATGAATGATTGGATGTAGACGAGTACTTTATCGAATACTTCACGAACCGGCTTTCCTTCTTCTTCAATTGTGAAAAATGCATAGCCTGGCTTATGAACGATGGGTCCTCTCAAACTGAAAATATGATGGGTATCTTTAAAGTCTTTGACTAGTTGTGGTAAATCTCCTTCATGACTCCCCATTCCATGAAGTAAAAATAGTGCAGATTGTTTCTCTGCTGCATTCGTTGGCTTTGTATGTGTAAAAGTAAATGGTGATTTCAAAGTCATTCTCCCCTTTTCTCTTCATTATGCCACTAGTTTACCATAGAAAAAAGCGCCTGCCACTTTATGCGACAGACGTGTTAAACAGCTCGTTTCATTTCTGGGTTGGCTAATACTTCATCCTAGTTGATTATGCCATTTTTAATTTGATCACGCGTTTGGTAAACTCTTTTATTCCACTATATAACCATCCCGCATTGTAATTACCCGATCAACATACGGTAGCATCTCTTCGTCATGCGTCACCATCAATGTCGTCAACTTTAAGGTGCGTGTTAGTTCCTGCAGTAATTCCATCACACCTTTTGAGCGTTTCGTATCAAGACTGGCAGTAGGTTCATCGGCAAATAAGATCTTTGGACGATGGATGATTGCACGTGCAATCGCCACACGTTGACGCTCGCCTCCTGATAAGGAAGAAGGATACGACTCTTTGCGGTGCTCCATTTCAACTAACTTCAACATCTCTTCTATTGCATTAGTCTGTTCCTTTTTGCTCATTTTTGTTTCTGATACATCAAGCATCAACTGCAGTTGCTCTTCTACCGTCAAAAATGGGACTAAGTGAGATGACTGAAAAACAAATCCGAAGTCTGTCGCCCGAATATGGCGAACCTCTTCCTGACTCATCCTCGTCATGTCTTTTCCATCAAACATAATTTCACCGGTGGATGCTTTTTGCAATCCTGCCGCGATAGTTAGAATCGTCGATTTACCAGATCCTGAAGGTCCGATCAGCGCAGTAATTTCTCCTTCTTTTAAAGATAAATTCACACCTTTTAATATCTCTTCTTCAACTTCTCCATTAGAAAACGTTTTCTTTACTTCATCAATAATAAAGGCAGACATATTACATCTCTCCTTGTTGAATCGCTTGAAGCGGTTCAATATTTTTCACTTGGAATCCTGAAATAGTAGCACCGATAAAACCAACCACCATAAATACTGCAGATAACATTAATACAGTATCCATCGTTAAGTGGAACGGCATGCCTTCAGGGGCAATCAAACTAAATGCTTGGCTGAGTGCAATGGACAACGCGAGTGATATCGCGGTAATAACTAGCATCTGATACCAAATCATCTTAAATAATGATATCGTCTTCATACCGATTGCTTTCAATATGCCGTACAATCCGATTTTCTGAACGTTCATCATATAGAAGAAAATTGCAAATAGCATACCGCTAATAATGACCAAGAACCAAACGATCATATTCAATGACATCTGCTCTGCATTGTAACTTGGAATGGCATTTAAGAATTCTTTATTTGAAAAAGAATCTAATGCACTAAGTGTGGGTGCATCTTTACCTGGTATGAAAATCGTTTGCATTTCCATCACTCGATAAATTTCCTGGTAGTTCGTCATGTCAATGAAAGCAACGGGTGCGTGACTATACTTTTGCTGGTCAACAAATCCTTTAACGATGAATTCTCCACTGAATTGATTATTCGTTAAGACGTCACCCACTTGAATTCCATCTTCTTGTAAAGAACGATCCAGAACAATCTCACCTTCTTTGACCTTTTCGAACAGCGCTGAATCAGTAGAGGTAACGAATGCCAGACTATGCTGTTTATCGTCCTCGTCATTGACGAATCCCATCTGAACCGAAAATGCAGTTGCTTCAGGATGGTCTATTAGGATTTGTTGCTGAACTCCTTCATCAATTTTCGAAAGATTATAGGCTTTATCTGCATCTTTATCTAAATAAAATTGCCCTTGCGGTAAGTCTTTAATAAGCGCTGCATTATCCTGGGATAGTCCATTTGCCAGTCCGGAAATAATAAATGTCAAGAAGCTGACGAGGAATATAATGGATCCGAGAATCAAGAATCTAGTTTTGTTTTTCTTCATTTCTTTCCATGCAATTTTCATATTGTTTGCCTCCGTGTTTTTCTTTATACTCTTATCTTACCGTGCGAAGATGAACGGAGAATGAACAATACATTACAATGCACTTTTTTCATTCTGTTTTAAAAGAGATATGACTTCCTATTTTTCTATCACTATGTGAAAATTGTAATAACGAAGGAGGGATTTTGATGATTCGTTTTGATGAAGTATCTAAGAGTTATGACATGTCACGTTTAGCCGTAGATTCAGTGAGTTTAGAAATTGAACGTGGAGAGTTTCTTGTGCTAGTCGGACCAAGTGGTTGTGGTAAAACAACTACACTTAAGATGATTAACCGATTGATCCCACTGACAAAAGGGACAATTTGGCTCGATGGCAAGCGGATCAGTGATTATCCGATCCATGAACTCCGATGGCAAATCGGTTATGTGTTACAGCAGATTGCGTTATTTCCGCATATGACGATCGAGGAAAATATTGCAGTTGTTCCTGAACTGGTTGGGTGGAAAAAGAAAGACATCCGTGCACGCGTAACGGAACTACTTGAAATGGTTGGGTTAGATCCCGAAGTGTACAGGAAGCGTAAACCGCATGAATTATCAGGCGGTCAGCAACAGCGGATCGGTGTCGTGCGCGCACTTGCTGCTGATCCAGACATTCTATTGATGGATGAACCTTTCAGCGCACTAGATCCAATTAGTCGCCTAAAGTTGCAAGATGATTTGCTAGAATTACAAAATCGAATTCAAAAAACTATTGTCTTTGTCACACATGATTTACAGGAAGCATTTAAACTAGGCGATCGTGTCTGCATTATGAATCAGGGCAAGATTGAACAAATTGCAACACCACAAGAGATCCTAACTAAACCTGCTTCACCGTTCGTGCGCGAGTTCACAGCATCCGCTGCAGCACGCACATTTTCCATTAAGGATCATATAGAAGAGATTCCAACAGATCTTTCGCTAGCTTTTGCAATCCCAATTGATTCTGAATGGGGCCCACTCTTGCAGTTCTTAGCTTCTGAAGATCAAGTGGCGATTAAACAAAATGGACAAGTCATTGGAATGGTTACCCGAAAAGGAATTCTACAATTTCTAGCGGAGCAATCGCTCAAGGGAGGAACGTCTAATGAATAATTTTCTAGATGTTTTTCAAAACAGACGTGGTCAATTACTGGAAGCACTGATCGAACATATTCAGATTTCATTAATCTCCTTATTAATTGCGGTGGTCATCGCAGTTCCACTAGGAATCTATTTGACAAACCGGCGAAAAATAGCGGAATCTGTCATTGGTGCAAGCGCTGTATTGCAGACGATTCCTTCTCTCGCATTACTCGGTCTATTGATTCCGTTATTCGGTATAGGGAAAATACCCGCTATTATTGCGTTAGTAGTCTATGCATTGCTACCCATTTTGCGCAATACATACACGGGCATTAAAGAAGTCGACCCTTCACTTCGAGAAGCAGCGACTGCAATGGGAATGAATACACGAAAGCGGCTAATGAAAGTTGAATTACCGCTTGCGATGCCGATCATCATGGCCGGTATCCGCACATCGATGGTATTAATCGTTGGAACCGCAACATTAGCTGCTTTGATTGGCGCGGGTGGTCTAGGTGATTTGATATTGCTTGGAATTGATCGCAATAACCCTTCACTAATCGTACTAGGTGCTATACCCGCAGCGTTACTTGCGCTCTTCTTTGATTTCCTATTAAAGATATTCGAAGGGCTTTCATTCAGAAAAGCTATTACCGCATTTGCCATTTTCATTATTGCGGCTGTCTTGATGATTGCGGCACCATTTATAGGAGGTAACTCCAAAAATGAAATAGTCATCGGAGCCAAGCTTGGCGCAGAACCTGAAATTCTGATTAATATGTATAAATTACTAATCGAAGACCAAACCGATCTGTCCGTCGAATTAAAACCGGGCCTCGGTAAAACGTCCTTCGTCTTCAACGCCCTGAGATCGGGAAGTATTGATTTGTATCCTGAATTTACGGGTACCGCTATTTCTGAATTCTTGAAAGAGCAAGCCGTCAGCAATGATCGTGATGAAGTATATGAGCAAGCACGAAAAGGACTAGATGAACAATTTACTATGACGCTCCTAACACCAATGTCCTTCAATAATACGTACACACTTGCTGTCTCCAAAGCATTCCAAGAAGAGTACGGACTGAAAACAATATCTGATCTGGCCGCAGTCGAGAAAGCCGTGAAAGCAGGCTTCACTCTCGAATTTAATGACCGTGAAGATGGATACCTGGGCATCCAGAAGCTTTATGGCATCACGTTCCCTTCTATCCAAACGATGGAACCGAAGCTACGCTATCAGGCAATAGAAGCAGGCGAGATCAATTTGATGGATGCCTATTCGACAGATAGCGAACTACGAGAATACGAAATGTCCGTTCTTGAAGACGACAAAGAACTGTTCCCTCCATATCAAGGCGCACCATTACTTCGTAAAGAGACGCTGAAAAAGTATCCAGAGCTTGAGGATGCGTTAAACAGCCTCGCTGGAATCGTGACAGATGATGAGATGCGTGAAATGAATTATCAAGTAAATGCGGAAGGTGCCAACGCAAAAGAAGTAGCAGAGGCATTTTTGAAAGAACAAGGTTTGTTGGAGTAAACGTGTGGGTGGCGTGACCGACCGCCGTACGTATTGAGCGGTTATACGACCAGTATGATCGCCTACGGAGCATGATAGAGCGGTCGTGCGTGCTGATAGAGCACTCAGACACTGTCTTAGAGCGGTTGACCGAACACTATGATCGCTTAATACGAATTAATGAGCGAAAGCGCACAACACTCTTCTACCCACTACAAAATATCAAAACAAAACAGTCACCTGCAGATATACCCTGCCGGTGACTGTTTTGTTTTGATTTAATTAATCCATCCAAGGAACTTCGATCATTGTACGGCCGATCCACTCACGCAGCACTTCGTTTGTTGGTCCCATAATAGCACCAGCACGTCCATCGCGTACGAACTTCTCTACCTGACCTGTCATATATCCACGGCCACCAGACACTTGCAACGCGGAATTGGTAACATCAATTACCATATCTGCTGCATGCGTCTTCAGCTGCCATAATGGATATAAACACTCCGATAATTCTTTACCTTCTTTATTGCAACGATCTAGCGCTTCTGCTGTACGATACAACATACTACGTGCGCTATCCACTTTGATCTGCGCCTTCGCCAACTCATGACGAATGACTTGGTAATCTGTAACGGATGATCCCGTATCCGCGTGTACTCTGCGTTTAGCACCATCTGTTGCCATATTCAAAGCACCTTGTGCAATACCAACCCAACAAGCTGCTGAACCTAGTAAGAATAGAGGATCAATCGTGTTGTCGTTGAAATAACCCATGCCACCTTCGCCACCGATACGGTTTTCAAGAGCTACTTGCACATCTTTAAAGTTCATCGGACCGCTTGCGTTTCCGCGTAATCCCATTGCATCGAACGGGAATGCTTCAACTCCCGGCTGATCATTTTCGACCAATAAAAACATTAAATTATCCGGATTATCTGTTTCAGGAGATGTCGTTGCAACTAAATAAAAGTCTGCTTCTCCACCACTTGTAACGAATGACTTTTCAGCGTCAAGCAAATAACCATTTACATTTCGTATCGCTTTACTACCGATATTCCAGAAGTGACCCCCTGTCGCTCTTTCACTAAACGCTAGGCCACCGATTTGTCCTTCACGCAAGCGTGGTAATAGACGCTGACGCTGTTCTTCTGTTCCCGCTTCATAGATCGTATGCGCTGTAGTCATATGCATAACCCAGCACATCGTCGTAGATGGGCAATAATGCGCAAAGCTTTCGGAAAGTACTGCAAATGCTGTGAATCCGTCTTTCAGACCACCCGCTTCAACCGGGATGGTAACAGCCGAATAACCAGACTTCGCAACTTCACGTAAACTTTCACGTGGATAACTTCTCTCTTGATCAGAAATAAGTGCACGCGGCAGCAATTCTTTCTTGCCTAACGCATGTGCAGCTTTTTGTAATTCTTCATGCCCTTCTGGACAAGTCCACCATTCAGGAATTTGCATAATTCCATCTTGTTGTTTTTGTTTTTCCATCATAGCACTTTTTACCAAAATTACCACTCCATTTTATCATTTACCTACTTTTCTATTAGCAAGCAAGCAGGCTGTTCTCTATCAACATTATCACGTTTTATTAAATAGTAAAGATTGATCCATAAAATAACTACCTTTTTTATTTTAAATTAAAATAAAATATCTAATGAATCCATTCAATTTATCATAAATATTTGTAGCGTTCTCTCATAAATAAAATGCATAAAACATTGAAAACACTATACTGCATATGATGTAACAGTCATTTCAATTCCTTAATATCCATCCGAACCTTAATCACTTTTTTATTCAAATATTACTTATTTGATAAATTTAGACACATTTATATTAAAAGCTATAAAAACACGCAAGTATTACGGGCAGTACGGTAAAATGCTATAATAAATTATAAAGAGAAGGAGGCGTATGCGATGAAAAGATGGATGAGTATAACGATTTTAAGCTGCCTATTATTTCTCAGTGCATGTGCAGCAACCGACACGAATAAATTGACGATACCTGAACTTACAGATCGTGAAAAACAAATACTTGAAACAGCTGCTAATACTGCATTTGTCTTTGATTATACAGCCGATCAAAACTATAAAAAGGTTACTCTTTGGGTAGAAAAATACAAAAAAGGGAAGAAAGTTGCAGAACCGATCAGCGAGCTATCCACTCCAATGCCCGGAGAGTCAACGAAGGGTAGCATCGTGTTGACAGTCACACAAACACTCGAAGAAGAACTATTATTCTCAGCAAGTGTTAGTGACGCTAAGGGCGCTGCAAGTGTTAGTAATCAAGAAGAACTGAAGGCATTGAAGGACATGGCCACTTTATTTAATACCAATCCACAAGAAGGTTTACTTCTATCGGATAATATGTTGTTGGCGGGTATCATCTACACATCTACAACAGAAGGTTCGCCAACAAGCACATTGTCGTCCGATTTCTACGAACAAAAAGAAGGATACTTGGATGAATTAAAAGAATACGACGTAGTATACGTTTTACGGGCTTCATTTGAAAAATAAAAAAACTGGACGACAAGTTCACTACTTGTCGTCCAGTTCTTTATTCATAATTCAATTCTGTAAATACTCTTTAACTGCCTGCGAAACTGTCTTTCCTTCCGCACGACCAGCCACTTCCTTCATTACAACGCCAATTGTCTGACCCATTGACGCGTCTTTTGAAATACCTAATGAAGCAATCAATTCTTTTACTTCTTCCACATTCATCTGTTTCGGCAAATAAGATTCCACAATCGCAATCTTCGCTTTTTCTGCTTCCACGATGTCTTCACGATTAGCTTTTTGACCTTCATCGAGCGATTGTTTGGTTTGCTTAAGCTCACGCTGAACGATTTTGATTTCTTCTTCTTTCGTCAGTTCGCGCTTTAATTCAATCGATTCATTTTGTAGACCTGCGCGCAATAAATTAATGACACCCTTCTTCATTGTGTCTTTTTCCTTCATCGCTGTTCTTATATCGGCCATTAAACGATCTTTTAATTCTGACATGGAAATCCCTCGTTTCTATAGTGTTACTTACAGTATACAAAAAAGTCATACGTTCAGTCTTGTATTCTTACTCCGTCTGAAATACCGATCTCTTTTTCGAGGTCAGCTTTACTTTTCGCTTTGCATCTTCTATATCTCTCTTAATGAACTCACAAAACGTATACGTCCGCCTTAATTGACGAAACTTCCGCTCTGGTTTACACTTTTTAGTAAGTAACTCCTTCATATAGCATAAGGTCCGAAACCTTATCTGTTGGGGGAGTTTTTCGACATGTATGTAAAAAAGGAGTTCATTATATGAAAAAAAGTGTAGTACTGGCGGAGAAACCTTCCGTAGCACGGGATATTGCCCGTGTGCTGAACTGCAATAAAAAAGGTAACGGCTATTTAGAAGGCGATAAGTATATCGTGACGTGGGCGCTCGGACACCTAGTGACGCTTGCTGACCCAGAAAATTATGATACGAAATTCAAGACATGGAAACTCGATGATCTGCCGATGATGCCCGAGGACTTGAAACTTACGGTCATCAAACAAACGAGTAGACAATACAATGCCGTAAAAGCGCAACTGCTTCGCACGGATGTTTCAGATATTATTATCGGTACAGACGCTGGACGTGAAGGAGAATTAGTTGCTCGTTGGATTATCGAAAAAGCGAAGGTTAAGAAGCCAATCAAACGACTATGGATTTCATCCGTCACGGACAAAGCAATTAAAGATGGTTTCGCGCAGTTAAAACCAGGTAAAGCGTATGAAAATTTATTTGAAGCAGCAGTCGCACGTTCTGAAGCCGATTGGTATATCGGTCTGAATGCTACGCGTGCACTAACAACCAAGTTTAATGCACAGCTTAACTGCGGACGTGTACAAACACCTGTCGTCGCAATTATTGCACAGCGTGAGGAAGAGATTAATACCTTCCGCCCCAAAACATTTTATGGTGTCGAAGCGCAATCTGACTCGAAACTAAAACTGACTTGGCAAGATGCAAAAACAAGCGATACTCGTTCATTTGACCGTGACAAACTATCAGCTATAGTCAAAAAGGTCGATGGGAAACAAGCGGTAATTGAAAATGTCGAGAAGAAAGCAAAAAAAACATTCTCACCTGGTCTGTACGATTTAACTGAATTACAGCGTGACGCCAACAAAATGTTCGGCTACTCAGCAAAAGATACACTTAACATTATGCAGAAATTATACGAACAGCATAAATTACTAACCTATCCACGAACCGACTCACGTTTCCTTTCAAGCGACCTCGTTGCAACACTTCCTGAGCGTTTGAAAACAGTGGGTATAGGTGAATACCGTACACTTGCGAATAAAATACTAAAGAAACCAATCAAAACGAGTAAATCATTCGTTGATGACAGCAAAGTATCTGATCACCACGCAATCATTCCGACCGAAGAAATCGTATTTCTTGATAAATTGTCTGATCGCGAGCGAAAAATCTATGATCTGGTTGTCAAACGTTTCTTAGCTGTTCTGTTCCCAGCACATGAATACGAACAATTAACAGTTCATGCAAAAATAGCAGATGAACGGTTCTCAGCACGCGGTAAAACGATTTTATCTGCTGGTTGGAAAGAAGTTTACAATAATCAATTTGACGAAGAAGAAGTTGAACAAGATACGAAAGAACAACTGTTACCTAAACTCGCTGCAGGCGATAAGCTCGACATTAAACTTATTAAAGAAACATCGGGACAAACGAAGCCCCCTGCCCGATTCAATGAAGCTACTTTATTATCCGCCATGGAAAACCCGACGAAATATATGGGCACACAGGATAAAAAATTGGCTGACACATTGAAATCCACAGGCGGACTCGGAACGGTCGCAACACGTGCTGATATTATCGACAAACTTTTTAACTCCTTCCTGATTGAAAAACGCGGGAAAGATATCCACGTCACGAACAAAGGAAAACAGTTGCTCGAATTAGTACCGGATGAATTGAAATCTCCTTTACTGACAGCTGAATGGGAACTGAAGTTAGAGCAGATTGCCAAAGGTCAACTGAAAAAAGAAGATTTCATTAATGAAATGAAAGGCTATACAAAAGAAATTGTTTCAGAGATTAAAGCGAGTGAAGCAAAGTTTAAACATGATAACATTTCCACGAAAACATGTCCTGACTGTGGGAAGCCGATGCTTGAAGTAAACGGTAAGCATGGCAAGATGCTCGTTTGTCAGGATCGTGAGTGTGGCCACCGTAAAAATGTCTCTCGCGTCACGAACGCACGTTGTCCACAGTGTAAGAAGAAGATGGAGTTGCGCGGTGAAGGTGAAGGACAGATCTTTACATGCAAGTGCGGATACCGCGAAAAGCTCTCGGTATTCAAGGCACGACGCGAGAAGGATTCAAAAGGCAAAGTGAACAAGCGCGATGTGCAGAAGTATTTGAAGAAGAACGACGAAGACGAACCGGTAAACAACCCATTCGCAGATGCATTGAAAGGTTTGAAACTGGACGACTAATTTCAGAGGGATAGGCTGATATTTGTGTTGGGCATTGAAGTTAGTATTGTAATTACTCTGAACCTCAGTACTTGAACTTAAATTAGTCAAAACATAACCAAAATTCACATGCAACCTACAGTGAGCGATCTAAGTACCTCCATAATCAACGTAGGATGGAAGCGGTAGCTGGGGCGACTCGGGGAGGATCAGCGAGAGCGGTAGCGAAGGACGGCTTTTGCGAGTAAAAGCGTAGCGTTAGGAGTATACACTTTTATAAGTTGCATTTAAGTAAGCCACGCCCTCCGGAAAGCGTCCCCAGCTGGAGCTTCCATCCCATCACACTCACAAACTCACTCTCTACAGCATTTCAACTTAACATCACCAAAAAAGCTGTCTCACGAAGTTTTCGTGGGACAGCTTTTGATTTTTTCTATTAGTAAGCTCTCGCAAACCAAACCGTATGCTTCGACTCATTTCCACAATTAATACAAGCGGATTTCTCTGCTGGTGGATTGAACGGAATATTACGTGTCGTAAACTTCGTTTCATCTTTGACATGTTCTTCACATGCATCATCGCCACACCAGCCTGCAAGGATCCAGCCTGGAGTTACTTCGTTAGTCGCACTCTCTTCAATATGCTTCTTCAACTCATCTAGCGTATCGATGTTCGTATGAGAATTTTCGTCACGGAACACACGAGCATTTTCAAGCAAACGCTTTTGCATCGTCTGTAGTTCTTGCTCGATGCTAGCTACAGCTTCAGCCAGACTAACAGCCACTTTCTCGCCACCGTCACGCGCTTTCATTAATGCTTGATCATTTTCAAGATCACGTGGTCCAAGTTCTAGACGTACCGGGACACCTTTTAATTCGTACTCGTTAAATTTGAAACCTGGAGACTGATCCGAATCGTCTAAACGTACGCGAATTCCTTTAGATTTTAACTCTGCATAGATTTCATCCAGTTTTTCCATTATTGCAGGATTCTTCTTCCAAGGTCCAACTGGAATTAGCACGACTTGTGTCGGTGCAACGCGTGGAGGCAACACAAGACCTTGCTCGTCACCATGGACCATGATAACAGAGCCGATCAAGCGTGTTGACGTTCCCCAAGATGTTGTATGCACGAACTGGTGCTTGTTTTCTTTAGTTAAGTATTTGATATCAAATGCTTCTGCAAATTTTGTGCCGAGATAATGTGAAGTTCCGGCTTGTACTGCTTTACCATCTTTCATCATTGCTTCGATCGAGAATGTATCAATTGCACCCGCAAAACGCTCAGACGGTGTTTTCTGACCATCATATACCGGAATCGCAAGTAATTCTTCAACAACTTCTTTGTAGATTTCCAGCATTTGCATCGTTTCATGACGTGCTTCTTCTTCATCTACGTGTGCAGTATGTCCTTCTTGCCACAAGAATTCAGACGTACGAATGAATGGTAGCGTCTTTTTCTCCCAGCGGAATACGTTTGCCCACTGGTTGATCAGTACAGGAAGGTCACGATAGCTTTTGATCCAGTCAGAATACAAATGACCAATCATCGTTTCAGACGTTGGACGTAGCGCCAAACGTTCTTCCAATTTCTCGCCCGCGGCTTCTGTTACCCATGGCAATTCTGGAGAAAATCCTTCGATATGATCTTTTTCTTTTTCGAAAAATGACTCTGGAATTAACATAGGGAAATAAGCGTTACGGTGACCCGTCTCTTTAAAGCGACGATTCATTTCATCCTGAATATGCTCCCAGATTTCATAGCCGTCCGGTTTAAACGCGATACATCCACGCACTGGTGTATAATCCATTAAATCCGCTTTCTGGATTGTATCGATATACCATTTCGTAAAATCATTTTGCTGATTGCTCATTACTTCATTTCCTCCTTAGTAAAAACCGCACTCTTGTTATTCCATACTGTTAATCATATAACAAATCAAGCATTCCTACAATTGAATGCCGTCACAATGCATGTCTAACCTCTTAAATTCCATAAAAAAACTGCCCTCAATGAAGAGGACAGCCTTCGATTACACTAATTTTTCTTCTGCAAAGACAAATTGTGGTTCGCGTTCTACTTTCACAGTATCCTCACCGAAGCGACCTTCCCACTTCGACATGACCACCGTTGCAAGTGCGTTTCCGATTACGTTCACTACCGTACGTGCCATATCTAGCAAACGGTCAATTCCCGCGATAAACGCTAAACCTTCAAGCGGAATCCCTACTGTGCCAAGCGTTGCAAGTAACACGACAAATGAAACGCCAGGTACGCCAGCAATCCCTTTAGACGTAATCATCAACACTAACACTAACGTGATTTGCTCCATAATACTCAACTGAATGCCATACATTTGTGCGATGAACATAGCCGCCAATGCTTGGTAAAGAGTAGATCCGTCTAGGTTAAATGAATATCCTGTTGGCACTACGAAAGATACGATATCTTTCGGGCTACCGAACTTCTCCATTTTCTCCATCACTTTCGGTAACACCGTCTCCGAACTAGACGTAGAAAACGCTAGAATCAATTCGTCTTTCAAGATCTTCATGAAGTGGAAGATATTCACGCCAACCATCTTCGCGATCCCACCTAACACGACGATGATGAAGAATATCATCGTTGCATATACAAGAACCATTAATTTACCCATCGGAATGAGTGATTCTAAACCGAATTTAGATACCGTTACACCAATTAACGCGAATACGCCAAACGGTGCAAATTTCATAATCATATTCGTTACCCAGAACATTGCGTCTGCGACTCCTTGGAAAACATCCAGTACCGGTTTGCCGCGCTCCCCGATTGCCGCTACACCTAATCCGAATAACACAGAGAAGAAAATGATTGGCAACATATCACCATTCGCCATCGAGTCTACAATATTACTTGGTACGATGCCGACTAACACATCCATGAAGCCGCCATTTTGCACTTCTTCTGTCGTTTCTACATATTGCGAGATGTCACCTTTTTCAAGAGAAGACATATCGATGCCTTCACCTGGCTTGAAAATATTTGCTGACATAAGACCAACAATAATCGCAATCGTTGTTACAATTTCAAAATATAAAAGCGTTTTACCGCCAAGTTTACCTAATTTCTTAATATCACCTGTACCTGCAACGCCGATTACTAGCGTGGAAATAATAATAGGTACCACAATCATTTTAATCATATTGATGAACATCGTGCCGATTGGCTGTAAGTATCTCTCTACATTAGGATTACCATAGAAGATTGCACCGACTGCAATACCTAAAACCAATCCAATTAATATTTGGTAAGCCAAAGACAATTTAAATATCTTTTTCATCGATAATCCCCCTTAGATGTTCTCTGAAAACGCTTTCTTTCAGTAACTTATTCATATCTTACGGGGGCCCTACAAAATTCTACAACATCCTACAAAAACTATTTTCGTCCTTCTATTGTTTCCATATATAACACATGCAGAAACTTCTTACTGTTCACTTTGGCTGGCCTGATGTCGATACTTTCTTCTTGAATCTGTTTCATTCTCAGACTAATCTCTTGGAAATCAAAGAAGCGTGGGGCATAGTATTCGAATTCATCGATTGTATAATCTACCGCGCCAAGCGATGCTAAATGTTCCATTGCTGTAAGGATGGACCGCCGGATTCTTTGCTCCATCGCCTTACTTTCTTTGGAGATGTCTCCATCTGGCACACCCAGTTTTGTCAACGCAGCTTCATATAGTTCCTTTAGAGGCGGTAATTGAATAGCCCGCTGCTCATTCAAGACTTCCATGATGGCTACGATGTCGCGACTCGCGCTGTCACTGAAGATTCCCATATCATGTAGCTTCTTTAGAACAATATCTTTCACTGATTGCTGTGCTTTAGGTTGTTCAACAGAACCGAATTGCGCCAGTGATTCCCGAATCGTCAATAAGGAGTTTTTCAGGCGTAACTGTTCCGCTGTACGTCGCACGATACTTTGTACTTCTATTTGATTGATCGGCTTATGTATGAAGAATTCGACACCGACTTGATAGGCTTCGCCCACCATTTCTTTGTTCACTACTTGGCTTAGCATGATGAATTGTCCATTATAGCCTTGTGTTTTCAACTGTTGAATTGTTTCGATCCCGTCAAGTTCAGGCATCAATAAATCGATCAATACGACATCTGGTGCAAGAGAAAGTATTTGAGGAATGGCTTTCACTCCACTTTCCGCCTCACCAATCACAATCCCTTCTTGCTCTGCCAATATATTTTTCAGCATTACACGGCTTGCTTTGTCGTCATCTACGATAAAATATCTCATGCTTCTATCTCCTCCATAATGGATTCCATAGGGATTTCCACTAGTACATTCAGTCCTTGATCGAGACGCTTTACCACAATTGTACCTTGCATCGCTTCGATAATTGCACAGACATGCGATAATCCGATACCTGTTGCTGCTGTTCCTTGATCCGTAAATTTCGTCGTATACCCTGGTTCAAATATGATGTCTTCATGTTCAAAAGGAATTCCTTTTCCGGTGTCACATACACTAAAGCGCACCGACTTTTCATCTCTCTCGACTGTAATGAGTACTTGACCTTTTTCTTCAATGGCCTCCACTGCATTCGCTGTCAAATTGTTCAATACTGCGAGCAAAGGGACATGTTGGCCTGTTTGAAGATCCCCATCAATTACTGTTTCCAACGTGCATTCTTTACCGATCATTTCACTGTACTTTTCATTCGCAGTGACGACCATATTGAGTAAATCAGACAGGTAAAACACTTCTACTTGTTGCCGTGTTGTCCACTTTGATAACCCTGCCAGAATTCGCTGAGAATCCTTTTTCACTTCATGGATTTCCTGCGCAATGTGTAACGCTTGGGTGCTAAGTTCCGGTTGATTCTCTTTTTTTAGCTTGCGGTATAAATCATGACTCGATGCAGTGATTTGTTCTATATGGTTCATGGACTTTTGTAAATACAATGCTTCCGCGTATAGCTCAGAACCTACTCCAAGCATTTCCTCTACACGCTGCTTCTCTTTTGATATTGCCACAGAACTATATAATCCCACCGTGAAGAAACTTCGCAATAATGCGACCCCCACTAGAATCCCCCACTCCTTACCATTAAGCAGTGAACTATGTAACCACCAGTTACGCAGTGCATGCTCTGATGTGTTGCTCACTACTTCAAATACGAAAGCCAATGCACCCAGTCGAAGTGGTAAAGATTTATACTTTTCAAGACCGACGAAATGCCAGCCGACCGCCACGATAAAGTAAAACAAAAAGACAGGTACATGCATTTGTAAACTCTCAAGCAAATCAACACCAAGCCATAGTTCCTTCGTTACGCGAAATACTACTACCGTAACGGCTGTAACGAATCCTGTGCGCAAGATAGAAACAGGTGGATAAATAAGAATCAATAAAAAGAATACTATACCGCCCAGCGCAAAACGGAACATCTCGTCGTCAAACGGCATCACTTTCAACTCGCCGGTCAGAGCTGTCAAGATCGCAATAAAGGCAATTCTAGCCGCTTCCGATTGATATATATGGCGCCACATTAATTTTATATTCATCATTCTGCTCCTAATAAATAAGTAATCGTACACGTATTATAGCAACCAGAAAAACATTGTACAGTTTTGGACTTGGATATTACGGGTACTGTAAGAAGGTACATTTATTATATTTATATATCGAAAGGATGATAATACATGAAAGTTTTAGTTGTAGGTGCAAACGGTCAGATCGGGAAACAGTTAGTTTCATTGATTCAAGACAGCAATACACTGGAAGCAAAAGCCATGATCCGCAAGCAAGAGCAAGCGGAACATTTTGAGAAAATCGGTGCGGAAACCGTGCTTGTAGATCTTGAAGGCGAAGTGGACGACATCGTAAAAGCAGCAGACGGCGTAGATGCGATCGTCTTCACAGCAGGCTCCGGCCCAAAAACGGGGCCAGATAAAACTATGATGATCGACCTTGACGGCGCTATTAAAACTATCCAAGCAGCGCAGAAAGCTGACGTTAAACGTTTCATCATGATTAGTTCATACGACACAACACGTAAAGCGATCCAGGAAGCACCGGAATCATTTGCTCCATATGTTGTAGCAAAACACTATGCAGATGAATGGTTACGCTCGACTGATCTAGACTATACGATGATTCATCCAGGTGCTTTAACAAACGACAATGGAACAGGCAAAGTAAAAGCCGCGGCTACTGTCGAACCAAACGAAGTGCCACGTGATGATATTGCCGAAGTTATCTTCGCTTGTTTAGAAAACGACTCAACGATCGGCAAAGAGTTCCAAGTAATTGGTGGCTCTACACCGATTAAAGATGCGATTAATGCACTCTAAAGTCAGTGGCCTGTACGGTATTCACCGTTCAGGTTTTTCTGTCTAATTCCTAACACGTACAACCAGAAAGCAAAAAACACTGAAGGCCAACTCCCTATGAGTTGGCCCTCAGTATACATACCGTTCTAACTACTACTTTGCTTCCAGTTGGAAGGAGAAGTAGCGAACTCAATTTTTCATACTTGCAGGAAAATAACGGTTTTTCAGCAATGTAGATATGACCTCCAATACGATCGCCAGTACTAGGATCATATATGTAATCATCCCTACTTCACGCAAGTCAAAGTAGAAGCTTGAAGCCATAAACAGTTCGAAACCGATACCACCTGCTCCGGCTGCCGCTCCCATTGCAACCGCCACCGCAAAGTTAATTTCAAACCGCAGAAAAGTCCAAGACATAAGATATGTAAATGTCGAAGGAAGTATCGCGTGTACTACAATGTGCCACCAACCCGCACCCGTAGCCCTTAATGCTTCAATAATTCCTTTGTCTACTTCCTCAAACGCTTCAGAAAAAGCTTTTACTAAATATGCAATTGAATGAAAAAGCATGCCAAGCACCGCAGCTTCACTCCCTAATCCAGCCGCAATAGCAAAGATCAAAACCCATAAAACCGTCGGGACAGCACGGATAAAGGCCAAGAAAATGCGAACTATTTTGGTGATCCATTCATTGGTCAAATTAGTCGCTGCAGTCAATGCTAGAAAGAACGAAAGAACGGCTCCTAGAATTGTAGATAAAAAGGCAAGTCCAAGTGTAATACCCACTTGATAGATGGCTTCTCCCCAACTGAAATGACTGATAGCGGGTTCTAAAAACATAACCTGCAAATTATAGGCTGTTTCTTGGATAGCTCGTTGAATGTCGAGCCCTGTATATTCAAAGAACAGGAAAGCTATGACGGTTAGTACGGTTAGAATGAGGATTGTTAACTGCAGTATTAGCTGTACTTGATTGCCCGACTTTATGCTAATACGACCATCACTTCGTCGCTTCATATGTGTTGTCGCTTGCATTAGAGAATCACCTTCCGTACATGGTTTGAAAGTAGTTCTATGAGGATGACAGCCAAGACGATACTGACAGTTACTAACGCCACTCCATGATAGTTGAGTGTTTTATAATACAAGTCAAATGTGTAGCCGATCCCGGTTCCTGTCAAGATTCCTACTAGCGTAGCATTGCGTATGTTTGTTTCAATCATAAACAGTACCCAACTAATCATTTGCGGCAAGCACTCGGGAATGACCGCTTTCATAATAATTTGAATATATGTTGCACCTGTTGCTTGTAACGCTTCTACCGCACTTTGGCTCGACTCGTCAATGACCTCAATGAAGGCCCGAGTTAGAAAACCGAACGACCCAACGAATAAAGCGAGATATCCTGTTAAAGAGTTCTGCCCGAACGATAGAAGTAAAATCAATGCCCAGGCTACCACGGGAATATTCCTTGATAGCGATGCTATAAACCTTGCCAAAACACCAAGTAACTTGCTCGTCCCCACGGCTTTTGATCCCATCACTCCCAAGAGAAGCGATACAACAGTAGCTGTTGTCGTTGCTGTAATAGACATGAGGATAGTTTCAACTAATTTGTCTAAAATGGTCGGCATACGTTCAAGTGATTCCTCAGTGACTACCAAGTTGGAAAATATCCATATAAAAGCTTCAGGTAATGTCGCGAATCCATGTAAAATATTAAAGTCTGTGATCACGGATGAAAGATACGTTAATAAAGCCAGAAGAAAGACAACTACTATCATCTGTTGGTTTTTCTTGTATCGTATTTTATTTACATTCACAATAGTTAGCTCCTCATACCGTTGCTAGTTCTCTTACTACTGGCACAGTCTTTGTCTTAGTACCGTAAATGACATCCGTTCGTTCCATAGTCAATCGATGACTCATCTCGTCAAAGACGACTTGGCCCTGCCTAAGCCCTATAATACGATCTGAATAATCACGCGCCACTTCAACTTGATGCAGGTTCACGATGCATGTAATCCCAAGTTCCACGGTAATGGACTTCAAATGATCCATGATGATTTTGGAAGCATTCGGATCAAGAGAAGCGATAGGCTCATCACATAAAACAATTTTAGGTTCTTGAATCAATGCACGTGCAATTCCCACTCGCTGTTGCTGTCCTCCACTTAGTTGGTCACAGCGCTTATAGGCATGATCAGCAATCCCCAGTTTTTCTAACAAGAAAAATGCTCGCTCTTTTTCTTCCTCTGTAAATCTGCCCATAATTCCTTGTAGTGTCGTTTTATATCCAAATCGACCGTGTAAAACATTTTCAATGACAGACAATCTGGGCACCAAATTATAATGCTGAAAAACCATGCCTATATCTGTTCGCAACTTTCGTAATTCCTTTTTATTCAACGTCCCTACATCTGCTCCGTCAAAGATTACTGCGCCTTCATCAATGTCGACCATTCGATTGATGCACCGAAGCAAGGTGGACTTTCCCGCGCCTGAAGGACCGATGATCGAAATGAATTCACCAGCTTCCACTTCAAAGTTTACATTTTGCAACACTTTCGTTTGATTGTTATATGATTTTCCAAGTTGTTCTACTGTTAATAAAGACATGTCTTCTCGCTCCTCTTTTATTCGAATATATATACAATCAAAGCGTACAATACTATGCACGCTCTGATTGGATTCACTTATTCATTAAAAAGATTTCGGACCGGGGTAAACCAAGCGTCTTCAACTGGCACAAAACGCTCTTCTTCCGTTTTAAAGAATAAGCCTGCTGCATTAGAATCTTTCGGGACGAAAATTTCTTCGTTATTGGCAAATTCATCTGAAGTGAATAGCGTTTGTAATTTATCAAAGTCTTCTTGACCAAGGACATTCGTATTCGCAACAAATGGAGCGTTTAGTACAGGCGTTACTTCCATTAGAATGAATTCCTTGCCGGCTACACGATTAAATGGTTCCGCTGCATCTTTTTTCACTTTATATACGGATCCCACTTCATTCTCTTCGCCTTCTACTACGTCTACATAAGATTCGACACACGTATCACAAAAAGCCGCCACGTCTGTACTGCCATTCAATACATTCACTGCTGAACCTTGATGGGAGTTACCGAATAAAACTTGTGAAAATAGGGGGCCGCCCTCCATTAGATCTTCGGAATTCAATTCTCCATATTTCTTATTGTTTGCAAAATGATCAATGATCGTTGAGGAAGGAATCACAAACCCCGAAGTTGAGCTATTTGAAACAAACGAAATACTTTTCTTCCCTAATGTGTCTAAAGAGAATTCACCGTTTACTTTAAAGGTTTCTTGATCCTCTACGTCTACTGCAAGCCAACTATAATATAAGGCATCATCCAATGTACCTGACGGGCCAGTGGAAACTACTAACGGCATATTCGCTTCATTTCCTTTATTAGCTTGGACATAGCCTTGCGCACCCATGTAGGCAAGGTCTGCGTTATTATTCACCATCGTTTCAATTGCGATTGCATAATCAGTCGTCAACTTGTGCTCTACCGATTTCCCGGTTGTTTCCTCGATGGCTTTTCCAATTTCATCTCGTGAAGTTTTCATGTCATTACCCGATTCATTGGGATACCAGACAATACTGATGACGTCATCGACTTCTGTTTTTTCCGCTTCCGCTTGGCTACTTGAACATGCAGACATTAGTAAGGTGGCTGATGCAAGTATTGCGAAGACTGAATTCAGTTTCTTCATCAAGTTCACTCCTCTTCAACTGGATAATCAACTTTATTGAAACATAGAAAGATAACGCAATGTGAGTATTTACAGGATCTTCACAGACTCTTTACCCCCCTTTTATCCATCCATTAAAAATCAGAAGGACTCACAATATCGCCAACTTCAATTTCTTTCCCAAATACACCGTGGAAATCTGTGCCTCCTGTCATCAACAGATGATACTGTTCTGCCAGTTCTTCAACTTGTCTACTATCTTTCGCTGTATGATCAAAGTGATTGCGTTCAATACCGTCAAGCCCAACTTCTACTAAGTCAGCGATCAAATCATATGAATCCAACTGTCCTGGATGCGCAACAACAGCCAATCCACCGTCAGCTTTAATCGCACCCACCGCATCGAAGACATCGATGTATTCTATATCCCCTGATGCAACGCCCTGTCCTTTAAATAACTCTTTATACAATCGTTGATAGGCATCTGAAGCATAAGGATCCTCCGTCAGCTCTTTCATAATATGTTGTTTGTAAACCGTTCCTGAGAATTTCGCAAATTCAAAGATTCTTTCCTTATCAAGCAAATAACCGGCCTTTACTATTTGCTCTATTTGCCAAAGTGAATGAGCATGCCTTCTTCCTAGCAATGGTTGGCAAATCGATTGGATATGTACTGCATCGGAATCATAGTTGTAGCCAAGCACATGTACTTTCCGTTGCCGCTGGAAGTCATATGCTGATATCTCAATTCCGGGTAGTGCTGTGATGCCAAATTCTTCACTTACAGTTCGGATTTCTTCCCAGCCGGCTACCGTGTCATGATCGACAAAGCTAATATGTGTTAAGCCGGCCTCTGCAGCCTTTTGGAAAACAGTATTAACAGAATCCGAGCCATCTGAATAATGACTATGAACATGTAGATCAGCTTTCAGAACCAACACCCACCTTATTGTCGAGCACGAGTTTTTTTGTCTTCATATCGAATACTTTGTCACATAATCCTTCCATGAACTCAATATCGTGAAAAATCCCAACAAGCGTAGTTCCATTGTTCTTTAGTTTTTCTATCATTTCACGAACTTTTACTTTTGATTGCTGATCTAAACTAGCAGTTGGCTCATCAAGCAATAATAGTCTAGGTTTTTTCACTGTAGCCATGGCAATGTTCAAGCGTAGTTTTTCGCCGCCAGAGAAGGTATTTGGATAACTGTCCCACAGTTTAGGATCCAGTTCGAAATGAGTTAACGTTTTTTCAGCTTCAACATTGGCTGTTATTTCAGATTCCCCCATCTCCAGCAACGCATTGGTCACTAACTGTCGACATGTTGTTCTTGGCATAACATTTAAAAATTGGGATACGTATCCCATTTCATATTTACGCAAGTACAGCATTTGTCGATCGCTTACTTTTGACAAATCTACAAGTCCAAAGCGCTGCGAGTCGTATAGAATCTTCCCTTCATCCGGCAAATACGTACGGTAAATACTTTTTAAGATAGTTGATTTCCCACTTCCGCTTTTTCCTACAATACCTATGAACTCACCCTCCCCTATGGAAAAATGAATATTTTCTGTAGCTGGCATGGTTTTATCTAAATGATGAATAGTGAAACGTTTGCCGAATCCAACAATTTTCAGTATGGACATCAAAATGATGCTCCTCTCCAATTACATTAGTTTGTGCGGTAATTAGTTTTCGTAATTAGCATTCCGTTTACCATTGTCGTCGTCAACATAGGATAGCCGTCATCCATTCTTTCAATGATGAGCAGATCGGCTTTCTTTCCAATTTTAATGGACCCCAATTCATCATCTATTCGAACTGCTTTCGCTGGATTCAACGTAACCATCATGAACATTTTGTGCAGATCGTTGCCATATTGCTCATGTAGTGCAAAGACCGCATGCAAGAGACCGGCTGGATAATAGTCGCTGCATAAAATATCTATACAGTTATGATGAATAGCTTCTGCTGCGGATAGATTGCCCGAATGCGAACCACCGAGTAACACATTGGGAGCACCCGCGATCGTATGCAAGCCAAGTTCTTTCGCTTTCTTTGCAACGTCCAACGTAATCGGGAATTCGCTAATGGTTGTACCAAAGGTTTTCACTAATTCTAGCTTCTGAACATTGTCATCGTCATGAGAGGCAATGGCAATGCCTTTCTTTGCAGCAATCTCTGCAATTTCCTTAATGTTTTCAGTCGTTAGAAACTCTGTAGTTTGTCTTTCTGCGATTAGCACATTAATGTCTGAATCTGATAGATCCCGGTACCCTTTCAATGTTTCACGATACACTTCTAAATTACGGTACTGGCCTTGTCCCGGCGTATGGTCCATAAATGAAAGCAAATGGACTTTGTCATCTTCTATATTCTGCACAAGACTTGTTACGCCACCCATATTGTCAATCTCAAATCGCGCATGTAGGCGATGACGAATCAAGTGTAAATTCCCATGTGTTGAGTGGATGGCATCGATCATACGCTGGATATTTTTTGGATGATGCATTGTTTTCTGTGTAAAGACATCTTCCCCGTAAAAGGACAGTGAGTGAAACATAGTGGTAATCCCGTGACTGATCAATACTTTTTCAGCCTCTCGCAAACTTATGTCGAAATCCATCATGCAAGAAGGTCTTGGCGATGCAATTGTTTCAATATAATCAGAGTGAATGTCAATAAATCCGGGAGAAATAAGTCCACCTCCCGCATCAATCCGGTTAGCTTCTGGAAATTTCATTACGTCTTCCTGCGGGATGATATCTTGAATGAATTCTCCTTCTACAACAACCGCAAAGCCTTCAAGTATTTCGTTTTCTGTTATGATGTTCCCATTGTGGATTACATACATGTCAGCTGTTCCTCCTATAGTAATGAGTACACTAATTGCTGTGTATACGCATGTTGTGGATCTTCTAATACTTGGTCCGTCAATCCTTCTTCAATTATTTCGCCATTTAACATGACAATTGTACGGTCCGCTAACATCCGAATCACTGCCAAGTCATGTGACACTACAATCATGCTGATTTGTAGTTCTCTTTGGATTTTTTTGATTAAATCTAGTACGTTTGCTTGTACAGACAAGTCTAGCCCAGTCGTTACTTCATCCAAAAATAAAATAGGTGGGTTATTCGATAACGCTTTCGCAATTTGCACGCGTTGCTGCATTCCACCCGAAAACTTTTCAGGTTCCTCTTTCATACGATGCAACGGAATATGAACATTTGTAAGCAAGCTTTTACCTGTTGCCTCCATATCCGACACATTTCGATTTCCTGCCGCAATTAACTTTTCCGCTATGTTGCCAATCGATGAAAAGTTCATTTTTAGTCCGTGAACTGGATTTTGATACACCATGCCATAATCATGATTACGAATCATACGCTTTTGCTGAGAAGACAATTCGAAAACATTTTCATTTTCTTTCCCCAGTCGGTTAATGTACGCAGCTCCAGATGTGATGTCCGTATCAAAATATAAGCACTGCATCATCGTCGATTTGCCGCTTCCGCTTTCTCCAACAATACCCAAAATTTCTCCACGATAAAGATCTAAAGAGACGTCTCGCACGGCAAAGACCGTTCCACAAGCTCTGCAGTAATTTTTCTCTACACTATTTCGTTCTTTATCTTGGCATTCTTGACAGCCCGTACCATACTGTTTGCGTAAATTCTCAACCCGTAAAATCGGTTTTTCATGCATATGTGCTTTCCACCTCGACTTTCTCTTGTTTGTTTAATTGTTCTATACAATAAGCTGAATCGTTGCACTGATAAATCGTTTCACTCTTTTCGTGATCTATGAGTTCATCCAGGAAAACATCTCTTGCTCCACACAAATGACAATGAGCCCCTACAAATGATTCAACAGTAAATGGATAATCATCAAAAGCTAACGATTTGACGGATGTATAGGGCGGTACAGCATAAATTTTCTTTTCCCTTCCTGCTCCGAGAAGGATCAATGCTTCAGAATGATCCATTTTTGGATTATCGAATCTTGGAATTGGGCTTGGTGCCATTACATAACGGTCGTGAACGGACACAGGATGATCAGCGGTTGTCGCTGTTTTTCCAAACTTCATAATTTGCTCGAACAACATCAGCCAAGCACCACTATAGTCATCTTCCGCATGCATATTTTTTGTCACATACTCCCTAGCTTCAATGGCACGCAATGGTTCTGGTATCGGGACTTGTAACACCAGAATTTGTTCTTTCGTCAATGAACATTCAGGAATCCTATGCCTTGATTGAATAATGTCTGCTTCCTCTGTACACTCCGTCAGCTGAACACCTGTTGTATCTTGAACTAGTTTTTTAATACTCACTGCATTGACCGATTCATCGGAGCCTTGGTCGATCACTTTTAAGACATCTGTTTGTCCAATTAGAGAAAGTGTAAGCTGCAAACCACCTGTTCCCCAACCTCTTGCAATGGGCATTTCCCTAGAAGCAAATGGCACTTGATAACCTGGGATGGCTACAGCTTTTAGAGTAGCGCGACGAATTTCCTTTTTTGAACCTTCATCGAAAAAAGCAAAATGCGTGTTAGCTTTCATTGATCTGCACTCCTTTCTTCACTTGCCGGATACTGTCCAATTTAGATTGGAACGTCACGTAATGCGGTAGCTTCAAGTGGGAAATAAACCCGCTGGATTCCACTGAATCAATGTGTAGCAGTACAAATTCTTCATCATGTGTTGGAAATTCATCATTTCGATGTTCTAGGCACTGATCGAGAATACTCATAGCAATCGTTTTGGTTTCATTTTGTCCATAACAAATCCCATATCCAATCTCAAATTCCAGTTCATCCTCATTGTTTTCATTCTTCACATTGACAGGCACAAATGATTCTACTTCGGTTACTTGAATGTCACCGATGTAAAAATCTTCGTCCTCTGAACCGTCTTCTTCATTCGGATGCTTAACATAAATCGGCAGCGAACCTACACGTACTTCACCTACAGTAGGATGGACTTCTCCATATCCGCGCAACGAAGCATATGCTAACGAAGTGAGTGCACCTGTTTGCCCGCGGGTTAGAACTTGCAATCTTGCACTGCGGCTAGCCGGAAACTCCAAACTCTGTTTCGTAATATCTTCAGGTTCTGTATTGTCCAGTTCATATCGTTCAAACAATCCTTCTTTACGAAGGTACTCTACAACTTTCGGATAGCGCTCAATCGTTTCTTCCACCTTCAACTCATGAAATTCTTCGGCATAGCTTTGCAACCAATGTGTATTACCGGCTTTATCCTCATTGATCAAATCAAAATCCAGAAGCCGATGTGTGTAGTCATACGTAGCACCCAGTAATTGACCGCCTGGTATATCTTTAAAGCTCGCAGAAATTCTTCGTTCTACAAACATCGCTTCCGTTTCAACTGACTCGCTGTAATACAATCTCGGCAAGGTGGATCGGTGAGCTCTCATAAGGAATACTGCTTCTTCCATACTTCCCTCTGCCTGCTTGATAGCCAATGCCGCCAATTGCGGAGAATATAAGCTACTCTCCGACATGACTTGATCAACCAAAGCTCTCATCGTCGACAAAATGGTTTCAATTTCAAGGATTTCTTGCCCTTTGAGTCGTTCGAACTTTACACGTTTAATAGAAGCATCTATCGCCTCAGTGCCTCCTTTTACAGGAACATAACCCACTTATCCCACCTCCTTATGTGCAACCGCCGTTGTTCTGGGTACGCAAGCAATTTGTGAAGCTTGATCTATAAAAATTAAGTCGATTCCCATTGGAAATTCATTTGTTCGCTGATTTCGAGCTCGCCAAATCACTTCTGAAAATCTTGTTTGCAGGGGTATTTCCGTTTGAATCCCCGGACCTTTTAAAACTATTTGACCATCATTTTGTAAAATAGGACTTTCAACGAGCCAAGTAGAAGATTGCTGTGGATCGATGAGAGATCCAATTTTACAATGTTCCATTGCATGCTGTATCGCTTGCTCATTGTCTCCGCGAGGGACTATGACAAAGTCCGCTTCATGAATGGATGCATATTTGGCAGACGTATATTCCGATATCTTTTCTATTAGCCCTTGGTGTTCATTGGAGATAATATGGAAAGTAACTTCTCCGTCTAATAATGCCATGGCTGTTAAAAGTAAAGCTTCACTGCAAGGAATAGAATAATCCATTCGTTTCACTGGTTCTGTAATGGATGAAATCGTACCTGGCCGTGACATACTATGCAGTAATTTACGATACACATATTGCAAATCATGTACTTGATCAATCGCCATACTCTCTCTCCTGTCTACTTTTTTCTAGTAAGTAATTATATTTCCATCGTTTCAAAATTGACTTTTGTACCGATTAATTCTGCTTGTCGTCTGACCTTCTCTTTCCTAATTTCATCTTCAGCAGTGATTAACTGAGATTCCCATAAAAAAGTTTCCGGCAAGTCCGCTTTATACGCCGCATCAATGATAGCCAAATGCTTAGCGAGCTCCTCATCCATACCGGCGACAATACCAATGCCGATGTGATTAGCAATCTCCACTTTTGCTTCCGTAACCAGGACTTCACCCATATAGAATAAGGAATTCTTAGCTGTTTCACGCATTTTGATCATTGTCATTCCATATTGTGGTGCTGTAATTTCACGACACCCATATACAGCCGTGATAGTTTCTGCAAGAGTTTTAGCAAGATGACCTTTTTCTTGAATAAGAATTTCAGTTCTTTTTCTTCTTTTCATATGTGCTCCCTCCTTCTCTATAAATTAATAGTAACTTGTCGCCAAGTTCATGTGTTTTAAGATACGGTTAGCTTATTGTAAACATCCTTTACAATTGGACATAAAAAAGAGGCTGGGACAAAACCCTATAAAATGAAAAAAAACGCGTGAAACCAAGTTCTAAGAACCTTGGTTTCACGCGGTTTTTATTCTGACCTTTTTGTTTAGTAAGCTAGATTTTCTACTTATGTCCCAGCCTCTTATGAATTCATTGTAATATCATACTTGAACTTATCACTGCGATATAACACTTTAGTATATTCAAGTACCTTAGCGGTTTTCTGGTCTACACAGTCACTTTCAACCATAATGAGCGGGACCATACTGTTGCAAGATAACAATTGTTGCTCGCCTGCAGTTGGAAAAGTGATGCTTAGCAGCGATTTGCGGCTGTCAAATTGGCTGTATCCGAGTTTCCTATAATAGGCAAACATCGATTGAATTTCAAAGCAATCTTCTGTAATGCTCGGAATGGTCTTCGCACTGACAAATGAATAATGAATAGCGATTGGCTCACCGTCAATCAAACGTAATCTTCCAATTTTGTAGATATCGTCTGTTCTCCTCGTTTCTAATGCTTGAAACATATGTTCATCGTATGTTATTTGTTCGCAAGCTATCGTGCGTGTTTCCAATTCATAACCTAATGCCTTCATCTTTTCAGTAAAACTCGTCCCTGCCGTGAGAGAAAGCTGAATTTGTATCGCCTGTTCTTTTAAGAATCGCCCTTTGCCTTGTTTAGAATAAATAAAACCCCGCTCTTCTAACTTTGTTAATGCCTTCCTTACAGTCATTCTTGGTACATTGTGTTTTTTTGCCAGAATGTTTTCAGAAGGTAATCTTTCCCCATATGTGAATGTCTTTGAAACAATTTGTTCCATTAGTTCATCCATAATTATAGTTTCCTTTTCCGTAGATATGACAGCCATCTCCCTTATTGAACTGTTATTGAAGACATATTTTGTATCATATTGTACTATACTTCCCCTTCATCATTCCTTATTCTTGTGATCCAACAGTGTTATAGGAACCTTCTTGCGATAATTGACAAAGCAAATACTGACAACGACTAGCAATAAGCCTACCCACAACGTATGTGTCATGGGCTCTCCAACAAATACCGTACTAATAAACACAGAAATTACGGGCACTAAAAAAGTGAAAACAGCCACCTTACTTGCCTCTCCCGCACGAATGAGCGAATAGTAAATGATATAGGCAACAGGGATACCCATCGTTGCACCGAAACCAAGTCCAAACATATACATAGGATGCCATTCGATTGATGACCAGCTCTCTGTAATGGCACTGAGTACAAGTAGCACTATACCCCCTATAGTAAACTGCATCGCGACCATCCAATACGCATCAATTTCTTCACTTACCTTTTTCACATATGCAACACCAATTGCCCAAAAGAATGCTGTTAATATACCTAATATCACGCCCATTATAGAAATCTGGGTAGTGAAATGATCCACACTAACTACACTAATTCCGATGAATCCAATCAGCAGGCCAGTTACTTTAATCACCGTCATACTTTCGCCCAACCACATCCAAGCAAATAATCCAAGAAGGACTGGCTGGAAATATACAAGTACAGAAAATAGCCCGCCTGGCAAATAGTGTAGCCCAATTGTATGCAAGCCGAAAAACAGGACGGTGTTGAACAAAGCTGAAATACAATACTTCCGCCAATGCTGACGCCATTGCAATCTGTCACGTAGCTTGATAATCAGCAATACAATCAAACAACCGCCAAGCAACGCACGCATTCCCGAGAATAATAGTGGCGGTGCATACACGATCGATAGTTTGTAAATTGGCCAACTAACGCCCCAAATCAAAACTAAAACTGCCAACGCGACGGTAGATTTTGTAAATAGCTTGTTCACTCCTCCATCCTTTCTAATTGGGTTAATCATTTAAATCTAGTCTATTCTCTCAATCTTTTTTATGACTCTACTCAAAGACAAAGGTTTTCTTTTTGGCAAAAATTCCTTATGATTACTAATGGAGGCGATTTTAAATGAAAAAACTATTTGCCATGATGATAACTGCTGCTCTATTAGCTGCTTGTAGCAATGATGAACCGAAAGAACCGATTGAATCAACGGAGCCCGTGGAAGAGACTGCACCGGTAGAACCAGCAAGTGACGGATTGGAAGAAGGTCTAAAAGCAGATACGGTAGAACATGAGTATGTCGCATTTGCTGAGGACAAGGTTCCTGTTAATTCCAAAGTGAAGTTTATCGGAACCGTGACAGGAGTAAATGAAGGAACTTTAACTGTCCAAAGCAAAGCGGAACAATCCAAGGATGAAGTCATATACGTCAAAGATATTCGACTTGGAGAACGTACAGATATTTTGGAAGGCTTCGACGTTTCCGTTTACGGTACGTATGACGGGAAAGACGATGGGGATGTACCTGTTATTAAAGGGATTTTCATTGATGCGGACTGAAAACTGAAAGAATCAACCAGAACCGGTAAATTTACACGCTTTGACAATAGATCCTAGAGGTATAGTACATTTACAGAGAAAGAGCCGCAAAAAGGACAGAAGCGACATACGATTGTATGTCGCTTTTTCGGAAAGAGGGGATTGAATGCAACGAAAAATAATAGATTATGCCGCTTTAATATTTGGATCATTCATATTTGCAATCGGAATTAACTACTTTGCCATTCCGAATATGCTATCTGAAGGCGGCGTTATCGGGATTACTATCATTACATACTATTTATTCGAATGGTCACCTGGACTTGTCAGTTTCATAATCAACTTAGCACTGGTCGCGATTGGGTACAAATTCTTCAGTAAACGAACGATTATCTATACCGTCATCACCATCATATTCTCGTCCATTTTCCTTGAGCTAACGAAGAATTGGGGAGAACAGTTAGGTAGTGATACATTACTTGCCGCATTATTTGCAGGTTTATTTGTTGGTGGTGGTCTCGGAATGATCTTCCGTGTTGGCGGTACTTCCGGGGGTGCAACTACTGTGGCTCGGATGCTTCAGCAGTGGCTTGGCTGGAGTGTTGGAAAAGCGATGCTCGTCATTGATATTTCCGTCATTTTGTTGTCTGCCTTTGTTATCGGGAAGGAAAAAGCGATGTTTACGCTCGTTGCTGTGTACGTGGGGGCTAAAGTAATTGATAAAATCGTAGACGGTGCAGATGACCGAAAAGCCGTAATGATTATTTCGAAACATCAAGAGGATATTCGACAAGAATTACTCACAACCATGGGCAGAGGCGTAACCATTCTTGATGGACGCGGCGGTTATACGCTCGAGAAACAAGCCATATTGTACATTATTATTAACCAAACAGAAATCGTACAGTTAAGACGTATTTTGGAGCGGGTAGACGAAGATGCATACGTTACCATCAATAATGTACAAGAAATTTTCAAGCGCGGATTTAAGGAAAGACGACCAAAATAAATTATAATTTCTACTAGTTCATTTCCCTTAACATCTTGAACTACCTCCTATACCATTACAAGTAAAGGAGGTAGTTACTTTGTCAAAATCTATGGACAAACGACCGCCTATACAATTATCTATTCTTGATTTAGCGACAATTTATAATAATGAAACGGCTAGACAAACATTGAAACATTCCACTGACTTGGTTCAATTAGCAGATCGACTCGGTTATACACGCTATTGGTTTGCGGAACATCACAATACAAAATTCCAAGTAAGTTCTTCTCCCGACTTGCTGGCAGCACACGCTGCAGCTCACACGAATCGCATTCGCGTGGGTTCAGGTGGAGTCATGCTACCCAATCATAGTCCATTGAAAGTTGTGGAAAACTTTTCATTGCTGGAATCATTGCATCCGGGGCGCATCGACCTTGGCATTGGACGTGCCCCAGGAACTGATGGTATGACTGCTTTGGCATTAAGACGCTCACGAGAAGCCGTGACAACATATGACTTCCCTGAACAGTTCGCAGAGTTATTGGCATTTTTCACGAATAACTTCCCCGACGAGCACCCGTTTAGCAAAATCAGTGCCACAGCAGAAGAATCCATACCTGATTTGTTCATGCTCGGATCAAGTGACGGAGGTATGCAGTTTGCCGCTGAATATGGACTTGGCTTTGCATTCGCTGCACATATTAACCCGAAGTTAGCCATCCCTATGCTGCGAACATACCGGGAACGATTTAAGCCATCACAATTCTTGAGTAAACCAAAGGGAATTCTAGCTTTGATCGTAGTTTGTGCCGATACAGAAGAACGTGCACGTCAACTCGCACTTCCTGCACAGTTACAATGGGCACGTTGGGGAACCGGAAATTACAAATTGCCACCACCGTCCCTCGAAGATGCCATTTCACATTCTTTCTCAACTGCAGAAGATGCCGTCACGAAAGAAAATGATGGACGCTTTGTCATTGGTACTCCCTCCCAAGTAAAAGAACAGCTCGAGTCACTTGCAGAAGAAGCGATGGTCGATGAAATCATGATTTTAAATATGATTCCGGATACACAAGCGAGAGAACAGTCATTCCATCTGATTGCCAAAGCTTTTCAATTAGCGAGAAATTTACCTAAGTGAAGTAAGAACGTATTATTTGCACACACCTTCCCACCCAAAATGTGGTGGGTTTTTCATCGTGATTTTATACTATTCGCACTCCTCCCAAGAGTCGCAACTATCTTCCAATTTAATTATTTCAATAAAGCATTTCACTCAACGGAGTTCTTCTATATACTTGATAATATCTGAAAAATTTATACCTTTTCGTGATGGATTGAATAGTATTTTTCTAGTGGGAGGAGATTATCATGGATAAACAGAAAAAAGGATTTTTCCAAAAGTTTTTGGATATGATTGAGAAAACCGGTAACCGATTGCCACATCCGGTTACATTATTCGCTGTTTTGGCTTTATTGGTAATCGTCATCTCGGCAGTCGTCTCTTACTTCGGTGTTAGTGCAGAGCATCCAGGTAAAGAAGGCGAAATGATTGAAGTAAATAACTTATTGAGTAGTGAAGGTATTCATTACATCATTACGAATATGACCGATAACTTTATCGGTTTCGCACCGCTTGGCGTCGTGCTCATCACGATGCTTGGTATTGGTGTCGCAGAAGGTTCAGGATTAATCAGTGCTTTACTTCGCGGCTTTGTAATGTCTGTTCCAAAACGCATGATCACGCTAGGATTAGTATTTGCAGGGGTTATGTCGAGTGTAGCGTCTGACGCAGGCTACGTTGTCTTGCCGCCACTAGGTGCGGTATTGTTCGCAGCACTCGGAAGACACCCTCTTGCGGGTCTAGCAGCTGCCTTTGCCGGGGTCTCGGGTGGATTCAGTGCCAACTTGCTACTATCGGGTACCGATGCATTACTTGGTGAATTGACGATCATGTCCGCAGCGATTATCAATCCCGAATATGCAGAAGGTATGAATATTGCCATGAACTACTACTTCATCGCATTTTCTGTTATCGTTTTGACATTCGTCGGTGCATGGGTCACAGAAAAAATCGTAGAACCACGTCTTGGCGAATATAACGGTGAATTCCGTGAAAAAGTAGAAAAGCTAACTCGTCTTGAAAAGAAAGGTTTGATTTTAGCAGGTGTTTCTGTCGTTGTTGCAGGAGCATTGGTTGCACTTCTTGTTGTATTCCCTGGTGCTCCGTTGCGTGGGGATGAAGCAGATATGCCGATCATCAAATCACCTTTCATGAAATCGCTCGTGCCGATCATTGCCTTTATGTTCTTTGTGCCGGGTCTTGTATACGGTAGAGTAACGAAATTAATTCGTAATGACAAAGACGTAGCTGCCATGATGTCGACAACAATGTCAGCAATGGGTATGTTTATCGTCCTGTCATTCACAGCAAGTCAGTTCGTCGCATTCTTCTCCGAGTCCAATATGGGCTTGGTGCTAGGTGTTTACGGCGCAAACTTCCTTGACAGTATTAGTTTAACAGGGATTCCTTTGTTACTGATGTTCATCCTTATTGCGGCGTTCATCAACTTGTTCATCGGTAGCGCATCTGCGAAATGGGCTATGATGGCACCGGTGTTCGTACCGATTATGATGCAGCTAGGCTATTCTCCTGAATTGACGCAAATGGCGTATCGAGTGGCGGATTCTTCAACTAATATCATCTCACCGCTCATGACCTATTTTGCGATCATCATCGCCTTTGCACAGAAGTACGATAAGAAGATGGGAATCGGGACGCTCGTTTCCGTTATGTTCCCCTATTCCATGTTCTTCTTACTATTCTGGAGCGTAACGTTAATTATTTGGATGTTGCTAGGGATCGATCTTGGACCCGGCTCCCCTATTTATTACTTAAAATAAGACAACCACTACCCCCTAAGTGCATCCTTTGCTCTTACGGGGTTTTTTATGATAGTATAGTAGTTGATAATGGTTTTCATTTAGAATGATTCTATCTATCAAAAGGAGTTTTTATTTATGGGTTATGAAGCAAAGAATGCTGTAGAGAAGTCGATCATGGGTAGACGTTCCATTAAGAAGTTTAAAACAGACCCGATCGATATAGATGAACTAATCGAATTACTCAACGTCGCAAAATGGGCACCCAATCATAAATTAACTGAGCCTTGGCGTTTTCAGTTATATGTTGATGAAGGCAAAGAGAAATTTATAGGCGCATTTTTGACGTCCCAAGAAAGTGATGGGAACATACCTGATAAAGCACAGGTAAAAGCGGCGTACTTCCGCAAAATCCCTTTGCATTTAGTCGTCATTATGCCAGAAGATACACGTAAAAAACGTTGGGATGAAGACTATGCTGCGATTTCTACGATGATACAGAACTTTCAATTGGCTGCATGGGAACGCGGTATTGGCATGATTTGGCGCACGAATGACTGGACACATGATCCGGTATTTAAAGATGCTATCGGTGTGAAGTCAGACGAAAAGATTGTCGGAACGTTAATGATCGGCTATCCAAAACATGTGCCTAAACCAGAGGATCGTATGGATATACGTAATGTACTGACTGTTATTGATGAATGAACTGCGCGATTACCAATTTCCTTAATGGGAGCAGGTAATCGTGCTTTTTCTATCACTCAATGTAAATAATCACTTGATTTCTGCACAATTAAGAATACACTAGAAAAAGAACTTTTATAAGGGGCAACTACATATGAAAAGAATCATTCAACCTATTTTCCAACACTATTGGAACCCCTACCTCGTATTATTACTAGCAGGTATTCTTAGTGCTTTGTATTTCGGATTAACTTCTACTGTCTGGGCAGTAACTGGTGAATTCACAAGACTTGGAGGCGACCTCCTGTTAGTATTCGGAGTCGATATCTCGGGCTGGCAATACTTTGATATGGTACATCTACAAGGAGCCACATGGAACAGACCAGATGGCTGGATTGTCTGGGGAATGTTCGCAGGCGCACTCATTATGGTGTTGCTTAGTAATAGCTTCAAAATCCGTCTGCCACAGCAAAAGCGGCGCTACGTACAAGGTTTAATTGGTGGAATCATCGCGGGATTCGGGGCGCGTCTAGCACTCGGCTGTAACTTAGCCGCATTCTTCACAGGTGTTCCGCAATTCTCTTTTCACTCTTGGATTTTTATAGTAGCAACAGGTATTGGTACTTTCTTTGGAGCCAAATTAACGAAAACACGCTGGTGGAAAGGTAAACCTTCATTAATTCGAGGGAATGCAAAGCCGACACAACTAAAAAAACGTATAATCCAGCCGTATATTGGTGTAGTGATTGCCGTACTTTACATCGGGCTCACTATGTACTTCTTCACGTCGGGACAAAAACTGCTTGGTTTAGGCGCACTGTTTGGACTCGCCTTCGGTATTCTAATTGAACGTGGACAAATTTGTTTCACTTCTGCATTCCGTGATTTATTTCTTGTCGGACGAAGCATTATGGCGAAAGCAATTATTGTAGGAATGGCTGTCAGTTCTATTTTGACGATCATTGTCATTTCAATCTATGATTTAACGCCGGTCACACAAATCGCAGCACTTAGTACGTTTGTAGGTGGTGCATTATTCGGACTAGGTATCGTGATGGCGTCAGGCTGTGAAACAGGAATGATGTATCGCTTGATGGAAGGCCAGTTGCTTTTTTTACCCGTCTTTGCGGGCAATATCATCGGTGCTACGTTCCTTGCCTATGCTTGGGATCATCTCGGCGTCTATAATGTACTGGTCAAGGGTGGAGCAAAAATCAATCTACTCGATACATTCGGACCGATTGGTGCAATTTCTGCCACACTGCTAATGCTTGGAGGACTTTATGCATTAACGGTATATGGAGAAAAACGCTACCACCGTAAATTAGCAATTAAGAGAGGAATGAATATACATGCAAGCTAAATTGGAAGCGGATTTCACACTCGACCTTCGCGGTGAGTCGTGTCCCTACCCTGTTATTTACACATTGGAAACACTTGAAGGTATGAATAAGGGAGAAATGCTACAAGTCATCACCGACTGCCCGGGCTCTTTCCGCAATGTACCCGAGGAAGCGATTGCTCACGGTTACAAATTTGCACAAGACCCCGTTAAGAATGGCCAGGAATATTTATTTCATATTTACGCATGAAAAAAGGCAACTATCCTTGAAAGGATAGTTGCCTTTTTCATTTCACTTTAAATATTTACAGTTAGTTTTTGTGCAGATGTTCCCTTTATCTTTGCTACGATTACACTATTGATCGCATTCATGTAAGCCAATGCACTTGCTTTCAAAATATCTGTGTCTGCGGCTTTCGCGATATAATTTTCTCCTTCGTATGCAATGGTGATTTTCACTTTTCCTAACGCGTCTTTGCCGCGTGATACGCTACTAATATCATAGCCAATTAATTTCACTTGAATCTTTGTAATTTCAGCAATTGCTGAATACAATGCATCGATTGGCCCCGTTCCAACAGCACTCGACTTGAAGACTTCTTCCCCTTTACGAATCTTGACGCTAGCTGAAGGGAAACTAGAGTTGCTGACGACTTGCAGATCTTCGAATTCAAAGAAATGATCACTATAATTGGTCACGTTCTCTTTATCATGCTTTTCATGATAGTTTTCAACAATTACATATAGATCATGATCGTATACCTCCTTCTTCATATCTGCCAATGTTAGGAACCCTGCAAATATCCCTTCGAATTCTTCAGGCTTCATATGGGTAAACCCTAGTTTTTCAAGTGCATTTCTCACCGCGTGGCGTCCTGATCTCGCCGTCAAAATCAATTCCATATCGTCCAGTCCGACGTCTTCTGGATGAACAATTTCATATGCATCGCGAGATTTTAATAAGCCATCTTGGTGTATTCCTGAAGAATGTGCAAATGCATTATCTCCCGTAATCGCCTTGTTCACCTGCACATCCAATCCCATGAAGCTAGATACAAGACGTGAAGTTTTCATAATTTCTTTTGTATTGATTTGTGTGCTGACATTATAAATCGAGCTTCTCGTTTTCAATGCCATGACCACTTCTTCAAGCGCAGCATTTCCTGCACGTTCCCCAATCCCGTTAATTGTACACTCTACTTTATCCGCACCATTCTTGACTGCCGCTAATGTGTTTGCTGTCGCCATTCCTAGATCATTATGACAGTGAACACTTAATAAGACATCTGGATCCAGATTTTTCATGCGGTCGTTTAATTTATAGATCATCGCACCGAATTCCTCAGGCTCTGCAAAGCCTACTGTATCAGGTACGTTGATCATTGTTGCACCCGCCTTCATGACGGATTCGATTGTATGCCATAAATACTCGAACTCCGAGCGTGAAGCATCTTCTGTTGAATACTGTACTTGTGGCATTAATGTTTTTGCATATTTCACCGCATCTACACCTATTTGAAGGATTTGGTCCTTTGATTTATTGAATTTTTTCTCCACGTGAATATCAGAAGTTCCCAGCACCATATGAATCATTGGATTTTCTGCATACTTCACTGCTTGATAAACCGAATCGATATCTGCCTGCACCGCGCGTGCCAATGCTGTGATTATGATGTCATTTGTATTGCCTACCTTCTGCGCAACAGCCTTCACTGCCTCAAAATCACCTTGGGATGAAGCAGGAAAACCAGCTTCGATAATATCGACACCAAGCTTCTTTAATTGCTGTGCAATCTCTACTTTTTCATAAAGATTTAATTTAGCACCAGGTACCTGTTCTCCATCACGTAATGTTGTATCAAAAACCCAAATTTTTCTGCTCAACTCTTTGCACTCCTTTTTTTAAAAAAATAAATACAAAAAACCCCGTCTCTATATTGAAATATAGAGACGAGGTTAAACTCGCGGTACCACTCTAATTGATTCGCCATACTTGGCCAATCCACTTATCGACAGCTATCACTGTCTATCCCGTTAACGGAGGAAACCGACGCCCCTTACTGTAGAACTTTCAGGGAGTGACTCATGGATGAGTTCAAAATGTGCGTCTGCTGATTTTCACCAACCATCAGCTCTCTATAAAGACACAAAACATTTTTACTAGTTCCATTCTTAGTCTGCAATGTAATATTGAACGTAATACTACATGGTGTTAAGCTCTTTGTCAATAGTTTTCAAATAATTCTATATACTATACATGGTGAGCAAGCGTCTTATCAATATTTTCTAAATATGCTTTTCGATGTGTATCTGTCAGCAATGACTCAAGTACCAAAAACCCATACATTTCTATTTTCATTTGACATTTCTTCCATCGATTCACTAGTATAGTAGACAACTAATTCGTAAACCGAAACAAAACAACTAGATGTTTGAGTAGTCTCAAACTACAAAAGGAGTCGGTGCCAATGAATGCGTTTACGAAATGGGTAGAAATTGTCTCGGATTTTTTATGGGGATTACCCATCATCATTTTACTAATAGGAGGCGGACTATTCCTCACAATTCGTCTCAAGTTCTTCCAGTTTCGCTATATGCCACACATTTTTCGTCAAACTTTTGGAAAAATCATGTCTAAAGGCTCTGGGGACGGTACGCTAACCCCTTTCCAAGCAACAACCTCAGCACTTGCTTCCACAATGGGTGCAGCAAACATTGTGGGAGTTCCTGTAGCCATAGCATTAGGTGGGCCAGGCGCAATCTTCTGGATGTGGGTGGTCGCACTGATCGGAATCGGCACGAAATATTCCGAAGTCGTGCTCGGTATCAAATATCGTGAAAAGAATGCTGCCGGCGATTACGTCGGTGGTCCGATGTATTACATAAAAAAAGGACTTGGTTGGAAAAAGGTTGCGTATATCTTTGCATTCGCTCTCATGTTAGAAGTTATGGCGAGTACTATGGTGCAATCTAACTCCATCGCTACGACCTTGGAAGGTTCATTTGGTTTATCTCCAATCATAACGGGTATTTTCGTCGCTTTACTAGTTGCCCTCATTTCATTTGGTGGAATTAAAGCAATTGGGCGCGTAACGGAACGTCTAATTCCGTCTATGGTCGTGATTTATATGTTAACTGCTCTCATTATTATTGGCTTTCATGTGGATGCAGTGCCTGCAGCATTTGGCTTGATTTTCACACATGCATTCCAACCAATTTCAGCAGCCGGTGGATTCGCAGGTGCCGGTGTTGCCGCGGCCATACGTTGGGGACTCGCTCGTGGATTATATTCCAATGAAGCCGGTATCGGTACTGCACCGATTGCCCATGCAGCTGCAGTGAATAGTCATCCCGCCAAACAAGGTTTCTGGGGCGTCTTTGAAGTCGTTGTGGACACATTGATTGTTTGTACCATGACTGCCCTTGTCATACTAACAACAGGCGTCTGGGAAGTCATTGATGCAGATAACGCAGCGAACATGGTGACCGAAGCATATGCTACGGTATTTGGTGCTTCCCTTGGTGGGATTATCATATCCATCGTATTATTCTTGTTCGTTATTACCACAATTGTAGTGATCATTTATTATGGAGAAAAGCAAGCGGAGTTCTTATTCGGGCCTAATTTCTCTATCGTTCTGCGTGTCGCATATATCACGGCTATTATAATCGGGGCACTTGGTGGATTGCAGTTCGTCTGGAAATTCCTTGATCTATTACTCGCAATTGTAGTGATTCCTAACGTGATTGCGGTACTATTCTTAAGCGGACAAGTACGGGACATTACGAACGATTACTTTACAAACCTCTATCCGACAGAAAAAAAACAAAAGAAAAATAAGTCTTGATGTAAATGGCAAAAAAGGCAAGAGTCCGTGGACTCCTGCCTTTTTTATAATTTGATCACTTCATCATTTCTTCAATAAACTCTACGGGTACATAGGTCTTCTTCGGTTCGAGCAACTCCGGTGCTGCTTCAAATTTCAACAATGATTTATTATAGCCATATTCCTTCTGTCCACGAGTAATCGTGTAAGATGGAGCACCTTTTGAAACGACCGCCCCCACACCAGTCGAATCCACGACATATCCAAGTTTCTCAGCAAGCAAACGAAGTGGTACCATCTTCACACCCTCGACCATATAATGATCGTCTTCTATCATCTGTTCTATGGTGGCATCTTCATCTACCGCATTTACGTCTAGTATTACTACTTTCTCCGGCGTTGTCTGGGCTGGAATACTTCGAGTTGCTTCTTTGTAGAATACTAGTAAGTCTTTACCTTTTAAGTCGTTAGCCTTCACTTTATCTCCGGAAGCACTGGAAATGTCTGCACCGTCATCTACATTTAATTGAAGCTTCAAATACGGGTCCACCAATTCATCATCAAATATACCAACTATTGCTGTGTTTGCTTCATCATTTTCAACAATAACAACATCTGGAGTATATTGGGGTGGGTAAATCATAATCATTGGCTTTTCTGCATGAGTATAGGCAGACACTTTGTCACCTTTTTTCATTTTTACCTTCTTACCCGTATTATCGAAAATTAGCGTGTCTTTTGTAATAGCCAATACAAAAGACTCTTCTTTCCATTTAATTGTGTAAAGTGTTAACCCATCATTCTTTTCCATACCATCGATTGTTCCCTCTACTTTAACAAAAGCTTTTTCATCAGATGTCACTTCGATCTTCACATCCTCTTTCGCACTAACTGTTGCAGGTACCGCTACGCTGCCAATAAGCAATGCCGACAATGCAAATGATGCAATCTTATTCAATCTCATAAAATTTCCGCTCCTTACTATAGGTTCTATATAGTAGTTCGTATGGGAGTTGAAAAGGTTACGGTAATTTTTGGTTTTACAAGCCAACCTTATGGCTCTATCGAATTGCCAATACATTTTCTATAGTACATTCGAGAAGCTGTTAGTAGTCCCATGTAAGTTTAATACTTTTAAATAAGGAAACGTTAGCTAGAATATAGTTTATTTACTATGCTTATATATGTTTATATACGAAAACTGTTTACAGTCGCGGAATTATAGTGTATAAATATAGATAAGAGAAACTTACATTATACGGTATGGGGTGAAAATAATTTGAGTAAAATCGTTCATTCATTCAGTAAAAAGTCTGTAGAATTTAATGCAGAAGGTATTACACTAAGGGGTTGGCTCTACTTGCCTAACAATGTGGATTCAAGTTTTCCTGGTATTATAATGGCACATGGATATGGTTCATTAAAAGAAATGTACGTAGATAATTTTGCTGAAATATTTGCGGTCAATGGATTTGCTGTTCTTTTATATGATCACCGAAACTTTGGGGATAGTGACGGTTATCCAAGACAAGAAATCAATCCTTATGAACAAGTGCTTGATTACCAACATGCCATTACTTTTATGAGTTCGTTAGAAGAAGTGGATAGTTCAAGAATTGGTATTTGGGGTTCTAGTTATAGTGGTGGACATGTCTTAATGGTCGGAGCTATGGACAAACGAGTACGTTGTATCGTTTCGCAAGTACCTACTATTAGTGGTTCTCAATCATCTGCTAGAAGAGTGGTACCTAATGATGTACCTGCATTATTAGATAGTTTTTATGAAGACCGAAAAGTACGTATGCAAGGCGGAGAGCCAACACGCCGTAAGATCGTTCCTGAATTTGAGGGTGATGAAGGTATATATATGGATAAAGATTCAGTAGACTGGTATTTATCGGGAGGTGCTCTTTCTCCAAATTGGAAAAATGAAGTGACTATTCGCTCTATAGAACTCTCACGTTCATATAATCCTGGTAATTTTATTTCTTTGATTTCACCTACGCCACTATTGCTACTAGTTGCAGGAGATGATACTGTTACACCAACAGATTTAGCAGTTACCGCTTTCGAAGACGCAAAAGAACCTAAAAAACTGCTTGTAATTGATGGACACCATTTCACACCTTATACAGAAAAATTCGATGCATATAGTAGTGAAGCCATTGAATGGTTTAAAAAACATTTGAATACAATAGAAGAAAATTTAAATACTAATAAACAAACATCATAAATTTCAATAAAATACACCCTCGAATTTAACCAAATGTTAAACTCGAGGGTGTATTTTCCAATTTCCTTTGATACTATATATTCTGTTCTAAACTAATGTTCTGATCGCATGTGTAATTTTTTCTGCAGAAGACTTCATTACTTCCTTAATCTCATCTATACCAATTTGGTTGATTAATGAAGTAGGTATATACGTACCTAAACCTAAAATAATATTACCATCGCCGTCAAATATCGGACAAGCATACGCTGAGATACCTAATGAATATTCTTCGTGACTTTCAGCAATTCCTTCTTCAAGAATCTTTAATCGTTGGGCATCTAAATCTTGCTTTGTTATAACCGATTTCTCCGTATACTTTTTTAAATGTTCATTCAACATAACATCATTTAATACATTTTCAGCATCTTCTTTGTCTAAATATGCATAAAAGCATTTGCCAAGTGCGCCAGCAGTAATCGGGAATGAATCGCCTGCCGATACTGTTAATCGTACTTTCAAATCAGGTTCTTCCTTTGCTACATACATAAGATGAGATTTCCGGACTCTTTTCACTAAAACAAAAGTTGAACCTGTTTTAGCAAGTTCTTTCAAATACGCACTAGCTACTTCGATATAGTCATTAACTTCTCTAGCGCGATTACCTAATGCAATTAATGGTGTACCTAATGAATATTCTTTTGAATTACTCGAAAACACAACATAACTTTTTTTCTCAAGTGTTCTTAAAATTCTTAGGCATGTACTAACATTAATACCAGTTGCTTCTGAAATCTCAGTTAACTTCGCATGCTGATAACCTTGTGTAGCCAATAATTCAAGGATCTTTATTGAAGAATCTAGTGCAGGTACTTGACTTGGTTTACTTTCACTTTCTAGAATTTTCAAATTCATGCCCTCCACTTTTAGTATTTTATTATTAGTTAGTGTATCATATATTATCATAATTCTGAACCACTATTCAGTAACAACTTTTAATTTTTACAGTAATAACCAAGAACTACTACAATACTAACTAACTAGAATTATTTCTTATTTACACCAATATGTTATTGTTGAAATAGTATATTGAATTAAATAAGAAGTCGTTCAAATGAGGATTTACTAATTTAAGAAATAGTAAATCCTCATTTTCTAATCTCACTTCGTGTATTTTGCTCACTTAGTGAATGAGTCTTCCATTGAGAACTTTACATAAACAGTTTTTTCCATGCGGTTTCATCTAAGTGATTAGGCGGAAATTCACTAATTTCAAACGGAAAATCAGATCCTGGTAGTACTCGATCTATACCGACAATAGATACTAAGTAATCATGTGCTTCCTTATTCCATAGAACGGAATCAAACCAAAACCGTTTTAGATAATCAATTGGTGGAGCTTTTAAAACCTCAGAAACGTCAGTCCATTGTTCATAACCCCTGTTCAGACGTCCAATTTGATATGGCAAGAAACCACCGCCATGTGCCAAAACGATTTTTACATTTCTATACTTATCCAAATAATCACTTAATAAAATGTCAGTACTACAAATAGTCGTCTCCCAAAGCACACCACTTAGCGTAGACATTCTCCTTTTTTCAAGACGACTATCTTCACTAAGTAATGGGTGAATAAAGAGTATAGCACCCAATCGATCCGCTTCTTCCCATACCGGCAAAAAGGAACTGTCTGTTAAAAGTAAATCTGATATTCCTGTACCGATAATTGCTCCCTTTAAACCAGCTTCCATTGCCATTCTTAATTCTTCTGCAGCTAGTTTGGGATTATTAAGTGGAATAGTTGCTAGTCCAGAATATACATCTTTATTTCGCTTTACCAATTCAATAATTTCACTGTTATATATTGACGATAGTTCTGCTGTAATCTCAGATGGTAAATCATATAAAAAAAGTTGTGGCAATGGTGATATAAGTGTATGTCGAATGCCAGCTCTTATTTGCTCGGATCGATGTAATTCCTCATTAATAAAGGCTTCTGATAAAGTAAAGGCCCACTTGTCATTAATTATCATCAATTTAGGTTGATTTTCTCCCCTGCTAACCTGGCGAGAATGCACTTTATCTTTATTTAGTTCTAACCATTGAAGGACTTTATCTGGAATAAAGTGTGAATGAACATCAAACATTAATTATATCATCCTTCCAATTGGCAATTACCCTTCTTCTGTATTGAACATAACAGATACTGCTTTTGTTGTTAGATAATCCTCTAATCCATACTTACCGCTTTCACGCCCTAACCCGCTTTCCTTTATACCCCCAAAAGGTGCTTGCATTGAGAATGGTGCAGAATCATTAACACCGACCATACCGTATTCTAGTTTCTCTGAGACACGGTGCACGCGAGATAAATCATTTGTATAAAAATAAGAGGCCAAACCATATTCAATGTCATTTGCCTTTTGTACCGCTTCCGCTTCTGTAACAAATGAAATTAATGGTGCTACAGGTCCAAATGTTTCTACCTTAGTAATATCCATATCTTCAGTTACATTCCCTAAGACTGTAGGCGCATAAAAGTATCCTTTTGAATATTCATTTCCTTTAAGTTTTTTTCCGCCAACCAGTACCTTTGCCCCTTTATCAACCGCATCGACTACTTGGCTATGTACACTATTCACTGCTTTTTCATTTACAAGCGAGCCCATTTGATTTGTTTCATCTAAGCCATTTCCAACTTTCATCTTACCGACTGCTGTTTTAAATTTCTCTGCAAATTCTTCGTAAACAGCTTCTTGAACATACACCCGATTTGTACATACACATTGTTGGCCACTAGAAGCGAATTTACTACCTATAACGCCTTGAACAGCCAAATCAAGATCTGCATCATCAAAAACTATAAATGGTGCATGACCACCTAGTTCCATTGAAACTTGCTTTACAGTATCAGCTGATTGACGAATTAGATGCTTTCCAACTTCAGTTGATCCAGTGAATGTTATTTTTCGTACATCTTTACTATCCATAATTACTTGAGCAATTTCTTCAGATTTCCCAATTACTAAGTTCACCACGCCTTTTGGCAGACCAGCTTCATCGAATATTTTAAATAGCTCAAGTGATGATAACGGTGCCTCAGATGATGGTTTTAATACAACAGTACAGCCAACCGCTAATGCAGGGCCAAGCTTTCTAGCACCCATAGATAAAGGGAAATTCCAGGGAGTAATTGCTGCAACTACACCCACTGGTTGTTTAATGACATGTGCCCGTTTATTTTTTGTGGATATTGGCATTACGTCACCATAGACACGACGTGCTTCTTCTGCATACCATTTAAAGAATGATATTGTACTGCCGACCTCATATCTTGCATTATGAATTGATTTGCCCATTTCTTTAGTAATGACTTGAGCAAGATGTTCTTTTTTCTCTTCCAGTTTTGCAACAACGTTATGGATATGGTTGCTACGTTCTTCTGACGTCAGTCCTGACCATAAAGGAAATGCCTCTTTGGCAGCGTCAATAGCCCGTTTAGTTTCCGTTTTACCTACTAAATAGACAGTATCAACAATTTCACCCGTTGCAGGATTTTTTATTTCTAATTCAGATTCTGTTTTTAACCATTCTCCATTTATATACATTGTTTCCCTCCTATTAGTACTTCCTACTCTATACGAACGAGTCTTTAGTTATTGCTTCCAAGTAACATTTCTCTTGCTTCAACCGGTGTAGCAATTTCCCGTCCAAATTCATGAGCAATTTTTTTAATTTGTTCAACAAACTCCGCATTTGTCTTCGCTAAAACACCTGGTCTAATATAAGCGTAATCTTCCATTCCTACACGAACATGTCCTCCAAGGCTTATCGCTAATGTATTCATTGCTAATTGGTTTTTAAAAGCTACAACTCCCCAACTTGACCCTTCAGGTAGTGAATCTAAAAAGTATAGTAAACTTTTTGGTGTTGCCGGCATGCCGCCATCAGCACCCAAAACGATCGAGTAGTGTAATGAACCCGTAATTAAACCTGCATCGATTAATTTTTGAGCATTGGAAATCATGCCGGGGTGAAATACTTCAATTTCCGGCTTAACATTATTTTCCTGCATTTTTTTAGCAAGCTTTTCTAAAAACTGAGGTGAGTTCATAAACACAAAGTTTTTTAAGTTGAGTGAACCTGCGTCTAGCGAACCAAAATCAGGTGATAGGTCACAAAACTCTAAGCGTTCTTCGTCTGTAATTCCATGTTTACCTGCAGAAGTTAAACTAATAATAAGTTCCTCGCCGCATTTTTCTTTCACTCGCTCTACTAAATCACGATAGATCTCTTTATCCATTGAAGGTTTTCCGTCCTCATCACGAACGTGCATATGTGCAATTGCCGCTCCTGCTTTGTAAGCTAAATGTACTTCTTCTGCAATTTCCTTTGGTGTAAGAGGAAGATATGGTGTGTCTTCTCTTGTCGTACCGGTTCCTGTAGGTGCAACAGTAATAATTAGTTTTTCCATTCAAAACAGCTCCCCAATAATTATATTGATATACTTTACAAATAACGTACAAAATGAAATATATTTAACGGCACTAATATTATAACTGTAGGCAACTCATTAGAATAATGACCGCTTGCTACAAACTATTCTTTATAGTAATGACGTAAAAGTGTACTGTTTATATCTCTAACCACGGTAACAGGATCTCTGTAAGTGCCTCTGGTTGTTCAAGTGGCGCTAAGTGACCCGTTTTTTCAATGGTTTTAAATACAGCGTTAGGAGCATACTCCAACATGGCTTTTGTGCTTTCTAATGGAATAACTAAATCGTCCTTACTTGCTATGAATAAATATGGAATATCTGTATTAGCTAATAAAGATCCTCGATCTGGTTTATTCATTATTGCTTTCGCGTGTGCAATGTAGCGATCTGGACCATAATCTATTAACATTTGTTCGCGAATTTCTTGTAGTTCAGCATTATCCAAATTATCCGGGTGGAATGTTCGGTGGGCTGCAGCATTCACCATGTCTTCATATTCACCAGCTTCTACTCTAGCAATCGCTTTTTTACGAAACTCTTTTCCAGTTTCACTATCTGCTTCCGCATTTGTTCCTATTAATGAGAGCGCAGATACTCTTTCCGGTGCATTTGCAAGAATGGCTAAAGCTACAAAACCACCAAATGAGTGACCAACTAAGTGGAATTTTTCCGGTAAATCTTTCAACAAATCTTTCGCTATGTCATCAATGTTTGGGATTGCAGGAACATCTACCGGGAAAGCATTAATTGTTTTCGGTAGCGCTTCTAATACACCATCCCACGTTTGCTTTGTGTTATTTAAACCAGGAATTAAGACTAGGTTTTCCGCATATTTAGGCATATTTGTAACTCCTTCTCTAGTTAGACGAATAAAGTAATCCCCATTTATATTTGACCCCCACTTTTTTTATAAAAGTGAGGGCTGATGTGTTTTTATTTAACTAATTCTCCCTTAATTCGTGCGCCTTCAACCCATGCCCCGTGTGCTCCAGTTGGGATTCTGTGTGGTAGAATAATTCTTGCTACTGGCCCCAACGTTAAATCACTTGCATTAAGAATTAGACATTCAGATTGATTTTTTTTTAAGTCCGTGACTAGTGTAATTAAATAGCCGTCGTCTTCTTCAATTGCATTTGTACGTCTTGCGATATGTGGTTCACTTCCTAAACGATCTTCACCATATTCATACTTTTGGCTTGTACCTTCTTTTAAATCATATTTTATAAGCCCTGTTAGATACCAAGGTTTATTTATATCCGAGTTCAATGTTGAGTTATAGCTGTAACGATACTTTTTACCGACGTAATCATTACTAACCACTGGGAATTCTGTAGCTTCCTCATCCAGGAAATCTTCCTTCGTTTTCCCTGTCTTTAAGTTGAATGTCCAGCGATACATTCTATATTGTGTAGCTGTCTTGTTCATTGCTTGCTTAATTTTGTCAGTTGCATTGCTACCCTGTTTACCTACTTCAGGTTTTCCCGGATTAAATGTTACGCAGCCTTCCATTATCACATTATCGCCATCTTCGTAACAGTTTGATAAATGTAAAATAAAACAAGATTTTGCTTCAAACCACTTAATGTCTTCGTTCGTTCCGTGACGTGGAATGATACCAAATCTAGCAGGCATATCATCAAAGAATGTTACTTTACGTTCTCCTTTTTCAAATAACTTCGGATCAAATATAAATGGCAAGTCGTGAAGAATTGAATAGTTTTTCGTGACTCCAAGATCATGTGGCCAACGTATACCGGGTAAGTCGATTGGAACATAATGCTTCAATTTGCTATCAGGTCCTACAACGCCATAATTCATATATGGGTATGTTTCGCTGAAGTTAAAGAACATTAATTCTCCAGTATCGTTATCTACTTTAAAGTGTGAACAAATTCCTTGTGGAGCAACAGTGTTATTCCATGCATCCGGTTCAAGCATTTCTAACGTAACTGGATCCATACGATTTATTTCACTACATTGTGACATCGACGCTAATAATTTACCGCCATGCGCAATAACATCTGTACCCGCGTTATCTTTCATTGTCCCCATGCTTCCCCAACCTTGACGTGTCGTTAAATGAGGTTCTAAAATACCAGACCACAGTGACTTCTGAGCGGCTTCTTCCGCTAAAAATCCAGTGGTACGAACGAAGCGATTACGATAAGTAGCTTTCCCCTCTTCAAAATGTACCGCGTGAAGCATACCATCCCCATCAAAAGGATGATAAACACCCATCGGAGCGTGAACTTGGTTATGTCCGTTACGAACATAAACACCGTTTAGGTCTTTAGGAATCTCTCCAATGACTTCTAAACTTTCAGTCGTCGCTGTGTACTCTTTTCCAACAGATTCAAAGTGTCCTAGTAAAAATGGATTTGTTTCATCCTCGGCAATTGTTAACTTTACTTCATTTTCAACTTTAATCATTTGTATCTCCCTTTCTCTATTAAATTTATTTTTGTAAATAGTTTAATTAAATGTTTGCGCTTTCACGATAATTCCCTATGTGGAATTAAATATCTTTTGTGTTAATTAAATTGTAAACTTATTCTACTGTTTAGTCAATACAAAAGCGCAAATAGTCTGACAAGGAAATCCGTATAGTGAATTAGATAATTTCTATCTGCAACAGCTTTTTGTTATGAAGTCGTCCATTAATAATTGATAATAAGATATATGTTGATTTTAATGATGATGAATCATATCACTCAAGTCATCAGAATACATATCCTCATCGCCTGGCTTGATTACAATACTTGCCTCTGTTGTAATAAACATCGCTGCAACAGAGGCCGCATTTTGAAGTGCGGTACGTGTCACTTTAGCAGGATCAACAATTCCTTGTTCCCACATATCTACCCATTCACCATTTAGCGCATCAAACCCTACTCCATCTACTTCCGTTTTCAAATGCTCTACAATTACCGATGAATTATAGTACCCTGCATTTAAAGAGATTTGGCGGACTGGTTCCTCTAGTGCACGTAAAAATAGCTTCACCCCGACTTGCTCATCTCCAGAAGTTGTATCTAAAAGCTTGATTACTTTTTTATAAACATTTAAGTATGCGACTCCTCCGCCAGGTACAATTCCTTCTTCAACAGCGGCGTGAGTTGAACTTAATGCATCTTGAATACGAAGCATTTGGTCCTGTAGTGCTGCGTCTGTATATGCCCCTACTTGAATAGTTGCTATACCGTTAGCCAATTTACTCAAACGTTCCCTTAAGTATTTTTGATCTTCTGGATTCATAGATGAATTATTATGTTGCTCATAGATAGAATTCACATGCGATTCAATGTCACTTTTCTTTCCACCACTACCAATAATCACAGTATTATTCTTAGAAACCACAATTTTCTCAGCATGGCCTAGACTTTCCATAGACATTGACTTTAAATCTAGCCCGATATCATTTGTAATGACTTGACCGCCAGTTAGGATCGCTAAATCCTCTAACATAGCCTTTTGTCTTTGACCAAAGCCAGGAGCTTTAATTGTTGTAACATCGAGGTTCCCTTTAATTTTATTAAAAATAATACTCCCAACAGCTTTTTCTGAAATACTTTTTGCAATAATTAAAAGCGGCTTATTTTTTTCATTTGTATATTCAATTACTGGCAGAACCTCTTGTAGCTCATCGATACTATAATCAGTAATTAAGATGTATGGATTTTTCAAAATCGCTTCCATTTTTCTCTCATCAGTTACCATGCGTGTAGAACTATAACCTGTATTAACCTGTGTTCCTTCCGTCACTTTAAGCTCAGTCGTAAATCCATGTGATTTTTCAAGTGTAATTACACCGTCTTTTCCAACATGCTCCATTGCCTCAGCAATAATCTCCCCAATTTCACTGTTTCCCGAAGAAATTGTGGCAATCTGAGCTATTAATGCTTTACCTTGGACTTCTCTTGATAGCTTTTGCAATTTTGTAGTGGCAACAGTTAAAGCCCTTTCAATTCCTTTTCGAACATATACAGGATTTGCTCCCGCAGTAATGTTTTTCAATCCTTCTTTAATCATCGCTTCAGCCAATACAATTGATGTCGTCGTTCCATCACCCGCAACAACATTCGTTTTTGTCGCTACTTGGATAAGTAACTGTGCGCCTATGTTCTCAAAAGGATTTTCAAGCTTGAGATCCTTAGTTATTGTTGCTCCATCATTTACAATTAAAGGTGGACCGACTTCTTGTTGAAGAACGACATTCCTACCTTTGGGACCAAGTGTTACTTTAACTACATTAGCTACCTTTTCGACTCCTTGTAACATAAGTTTACGTGCGTCTTCATCGAACTTCATATATTTTGCCATGAGTAGACCCCTCCTTATGCAATTCAAACTACATATAATAGTTTGTTTCAATTAACTTAAAGTTAAGCTTTTCAGTAACTCTAACGTTTTATTCAAGATACAAAACATAAAATTTAAGTAGATGTCGGTAAGAATAAAATTCTTCCAACATCTACTTAAATTTTATTAACTATATTTCAATCTATTTACTCGATGAGTCCTAGTTCTTTCAAAAGTTTTCCTACTAAATCATATGTTTCTGTGACATTCTTTTGTGAATCTTCAGGATTCAAGTAAAATTGCTTCGCATTTATGCTTTCAGTGTATTCTTTGTATTCATCACTTTCATGTGCTTTCTTAAATGCATCATGTAATACTTCTAGCTCCGCTTCCGGAATTTCTTTTGGTGCAAATAACATACTGAATGCCTGAATGCCTTCATGTAGGCCTAAGTTTCCAAGTGATTCTGCGTCTTCATATTCTGTATCTTGACCAAATTCAAATATTGGTTTAAGTGTTCCAGCTTCAATATGTTCTAATGCATCGCTTGGCATAACAACAGCACCATCGATATTCTTACCTAATAACGCTGTAATCCCTTGTGAACCACCTTCATATGTTATGTTTTTAACATCGAGATTAAGTTCTTTTGCTAAAGCAACCATGTTTAGATTCGAAATACTACCCGGCCCAGTTGTTGCATATGAGAATTTACCAGGATTAGCTTCTGCGTATTCCTTCCATTCCTCAAAGTTATTATACGGAGCATCAGTACGCACCATAAGCAAAGGAATAGGTGCAAAATCTTTCATAATAGGTTGAAAACTATCATGGGAGAATGATGCGTCACCCATATGTGGTAGCACACTAACATGAGAAACTGAGCCGTAAGCGATCGTATAACCGTCTGGCTTAGCATTCATTAATTGAGTCATAGCAATAATTCCGCCGCCACCTTCAACATTTTCAATATTAAAGGATTGATCATTTGGTAAATTACTTTCAGCTAGTTGTGTTAGTTTACGTGCACTATTATCAGGAAACGACCCTGGAGCATAAGGAACTAGCACTGTTATTGGTTTTTCAGGAAAATCTGCTTTTCCTGATCCTGTATCTTTTGAATTGGCATCTCCTTTACCTGAGCATGCTGTGATGATCAAAAGCAATAATGCTGACAAGATAATTCCTGTAATTTTTTTCAATGTTGTATCCCCCTTATTATTTAGTACATCTATTTCTAAAATTCATCATCTTGAATTACTCTCTAGTTTCTTTCTTTTTCGACGTTCACCAAACTTCCTGAAAACCGGTGTCATTAACATTAAAATAATGATTATTAATAATAGTAATGAAATTGGTCTTGTAAGGAAAATAGAGTAACCACCTCCCGAAATTAATAAAGACCGTCTCAGGCCGACTTCAATGACCGGACTCAATACAAAGGCCATAACAAAAGCGGCAATTGAGAAGCGGGATAGAACAAAGAGAAGTGAAATAAGTCCTAAGATTAGTGATAGCCATATATCAAAATATCTGTTAGTCGCTGAAAATCCACCAATTATGGCGATAACATAAACAATTGGCATAAGAAAAGAATTCGGTACTACTAACACTCTTGCAAATAAAGGAGTAAGAAGTCTTCCAATTATGTATAATGCGAGTGTAGTTAGTAGGAAACCATATAGTATGCCGTATGTTAATGTAGGATCTTTTGTAAAGATTCGTGGTCCGGGCTGAATACCGTGGACGATAAATGCACTCATCACTACTGCTATCCCTACTGAGCCCGGAATGCCTAATGCAAATAAAGGGATAAGCGCACCACCAACTGAAGCGTTATTCGCTGATTCAGGTGCAGCAATACCTTCTGGATTTCCTTTTCCAAATGTTTCTGGACTTTTGGATAACTTCTTTGCAGCAATATAAGAGAACCACGCAGCCGCAACAGTTCCTAATCCAGGTAACAAACCTGATATTGTTCCAATTGATGAACCTACGCCAATTGGTTTAGCAATCCTTTTCATATCCTTCCTAGTTAACTTTGTAGAAAGATTACTCGCTTGAGATGCAAATTGAGTGTGCAGATCATCCTTTACTACTTTTAAAATTTCCGGTATTGCAAATATACCGATTAATAAAGCGACAATTCCCAAGCCTTCCATCAGTTCCAATTGCCCCATAATAAAACGAGGTTGACCGGTAAACATGTCCATGCCGATCGTACCTACCATTAAACCAAGTACAACTGAAATTAAGCTTTTAGTCATTTCACCTTTCGGACTGATTGACGCTACTGCAATCAATCCCATCAAACCTAACAAGAAAAACTCTGGATCTGATAGTCTTAGCGCAAAATTTGCAAAAGGTTCTGTGAAAAATATTAAACATAGCGCTCCTACAATTCCTCCAATTACACTCGCATTTAAGGAAATTCCTAAAGCTTTACCCGGAGATTCATTTCTTGCTAAGGGTATACCATCTTGAGCAGTAGCGACTGCTGCTGGAGTCCCCGGTATGCCTAAAGTAATTGCAGATATAGATCCACCGTATTCAGCTGCTTGGAAAGCTGCTAGTAATAATAAAACAGCCGCTACTGGTTCCATTGTATAAGTAAACGGTAGTAAAAAAATTACTGCCATTGTTGCACCTAATCCTGGTAATGCGCCAATAATTAATCCTACAATAGTTCCTACAAAGATCGCTATTAAGTTTGAAAGCGTTAACAAAGTCATGAAGTCAAAATCTAAAAAGCTCAAAGTATTCCCCCCTCCCTAAAAAGTTACGTCTAAAAGTAAACCGAAAAACACATAGATAATGACAAGAACAGAAGATGTAGTAATAGCGTTTATAACCAACATTCTTTTTGACTTTCTATCCGCTTGGTATAAATAAATCAGACTGAATAGGAATATAAAAGTTATAATATAGAAGTAACCAACATTCACCCATAAGAATATATATATAGGTGTTAATATTATTGTAGCTACAACCATCTTCCAATTTCCTAAATCTATTTTCTCACTTTCTTTTTCTAAAAGTGTTTGTATTATACTTAAGATCGTTAAGGCTATAAGAATAATTGCCAATAATCTTGGAAAGTAATCTGCTCCTATTTCTCCAGAATCTGAACCCGTCAATCTTCTCAGACCATTAGTTGAAAGATAATATATAATACCTATCAAACCAGTCCCTAATAATAAAACTACTGACAATGCTTTTGAATTCAATACACTCACCTCTTTTTTCGTTTGCGGAATTCACTTACTAATATGAAAATTGTAACTGACGATTTCATCTATGTCAATATTTTATTTTTCAGTTTTTTAACTATTTATTCATTTGATTACGTAAAGTTTATGACGTCTGCTTATCTATATTTCAATATAACTATAAGGCTTTCTACTATTGTTCTAGACTGAATTACTACTCATAATTATAGCGTCATCGGAATTCGCATCTTATAGAAGGTCATACTTATTGCATCACTATAGAAATGAATATTAAACTTTCACCATTTAGGAATTCTAATTAAATCTGAGTGTCTTTGTTTGCTTCTTATGAGATAATACAAGAACTAACGTTTCCATCTTATCATTGAAAGAGGTGTTCCCATGAAACCGGTCATCCTAGCAGAAAAACCAAGCCAAGCAAAAGCTTATGCAGATGCATTTACTACTCGTAAACATGATGGCTATACAGAAATCCAACCATGCCAGACATTTCCTCAAGGTGCCTTCATTACGTGGGGCGTCGGTCATCTAGTAGAATTGAAAGAACCACATACATACAATCCCGCCTGGAAACGCTGGTCGCTCGGTAGTTTGCCTATTTTGCCAGAGCGCTACGAATTTCAAGTCGCACCAGGAAAATATAAGCAATTTCAAGTCGTTAAAAAGCTCATTCGGGCAACGGATCATGTCATTAACGCATGTGACGTAGACCGCGAAGGATCCAATATCTTTTACTCCATCTACTACATGACGGGAGCTCGCAACCAGAAGATTGAGCGCTTATGGATTAACTCGCTAGAATCCGATGAAGTACGTAAAGGCTTCGAGAATCTACGAGATAATCGACAAGATCTACAACTTTATGAAGAAGCAAAGGCGCGCCAAATTAGCGACTGGCTCGTAGGGATGAACGGTTCAAGGCTCTATACATTGCTTTTGAAAGCCAAGGGAGTTCAAGAAGTATTCCCTATCGGTCGCGTTCAATCACCAACCGTATATTTGATTTACCAGCGACAACGCGAGATCGAGACATTCGTGTCAGAGCCATTTTTCGAAGCAGAAGCTATTTTCACAGCAGAAAAAGGAATATATAAAGGAAAAGCTAAATTAAAAGAGCCGAAGCGGGAATTAATTGCAGAAGCGCTAAACAGTCGTAATATTACTAAGCGGACTCCTGGCGTCATTACAGAGTTAACGAATACTGATAAACGAACGCCGCCGCCACAGTTGCACTCCCTTTCTACCTTGCAAGCAACAGCCAATAGACGTTGGAAAGCGAGTCCTGCAACTGTCTTAAAAACGATGCAGACTCTGTATGAAAAAAAGCTCGTCTCTTACCCAAGGACCGATACAAGACATATTACACCGAGTGAATTCACATACTTAGAAGCAGCCATAGAAGATTATCAAAAGTTAATCGAACATCCATTTGAGATAGCCTCGCGTTCACCGAAAAAACGCTATGTAGACAGCTCAAAAGTACAAGAACATTATGCGATCATTCCAACGAAGAAACTGCCAACACAAGCAGCACTGACAAAGTTGTCACCACTCGAACGTAATCTATATGAAGAAGTCGTTCGAACGACGCTTGCTATGTTCCACCGTGATTATTTGTATACTGAAACAAAGGTCACTACGGACGTCAATGGTTTGCCGTTCTTTACGACGGGTAAAACGGAACGTGATACAGGTTGGAAAGAGCTTTTCGCTACACCAAAGAAAGCAAAAGATTCCGAAGAACCGGCCTTGCCACCACTTGAGCGTGAGGAAACCGTGCAAAGTGAAATCGGCATAAAAGAAGGCGCAACCCAACCTCCCAAACCATATACTGAAGGTCAGTTAATTGCGATGATGAAAACATGCGGGAAATTGGTGGAAGATCAAAGTGAGACGAATATTTTAAAAGAAATTGAAGGTCTTGGAACCGAAGCTACACGAAGCGGTATTATCGAGACGATTAAAAAACACGGCTATATATCCGTCACAAAAAACATAGTATCTATCACTGATAAAGGACGTGTACTATGCCAGACCATTGAAGGTAGCCTACTTGCTAGCCCTTCCATGACAGCAAAATGGGAAACCTACTTAAAAAAAATAGGTAATGGTGAAGGCACTGGCCAACACTTTCTCGGTAGCGTATCAAAGTTTATCCAAAAACTGATCGAAGACGTACCCGTCCAACTAGAAAAACAAACAATTGATATTGTGCTACCCCCTCGGCCTTCTTCAGGAAAGGGATCGTACTCAAGAACTGAAGTTGCACCTTGCCCAAAATGCGGCAAAGGCAACATCATTGAACACCCTAAATTCTATGGTTGTAGTAACTATAAAAATGGTTGCAAACAAACCTTCCCAGGACTTTTCCTGAAAAAGAAACTAACTGTACCTCAAGTAAAATTGCTCTGTACGAAAGGACAAACAAACGTCATCAAAGGCTTCACCGCAGCCGATGGAAAGAAGTTCGACGCTGCATTGGAGTTAAAAGAAGGCAAGCTGAACTTGGTCTTTATGTAACTGAAATACTTATACAAAAAAGAAGCGGCACAATGCCGCTTCTTTTTTACATGAGATTATTATACAGACTTGTATTGTACAGTTCTTACACCTTTATAGTACGGGAGACAACAACCGAGAAATCGATTGCTTAAACTTAATCAGTAATGACCTCTCCCCATAACGTTCTTTCGTAAGCTCAGAACTAAGTTTCGCGTCTTGGTTAAACAGATCTGTCAGTTGTGTTGCTACTTTTTCATCATAAACAATCGCAGTCACTTCAAAATTTAACCGAAAACTACGTGAATCGATATTCATAGTACCTACTACCGATACTTCTTCATCCACTACAATCGTCTTCGCGTGCAAGAAGCCATTCTCATATAATAATACCTTCGCGCCATAATCCAGCAAATCACCTACATACGACCAAGTAGCCCAGTAGACGAAAGGATGATCAGGCTTACATGGAATCATAATCTGTACATCAATTCCTGATAACAACGCAATTTTGCAGGCATCCATAAAGCTTGTATCTGGAATAAAGTATGGCGTCTGAATGTAGACACTTTTTTTAGCAGATAATAATAGCTTGATATACATATTCTTCAGATGTTCTGTCTCAGAATTCGGACCACTCGAGACAATTTGCACTGGACTTGTGCCGATATGTTTTTCGGTCTGGAATAGGTAATCTCCCCAGTCACCCGGCTCCTTTTTACTGGCCTGATGCCAATCTAAAATGAATTTCCCTTGAATATGATTGACCGCGCCGCCTCTAATTCTAAAGTGCGTATCGCGCCAATAACCAAATTTCTTATCGAGTCCGAGATACTCGTCTCCGACATTGAAACCACCAATATACGCAATTTCTCCATCAATGATACAAAGCTTGCGATGATTTCTATTATTGACCCGAAAGTTCACGAGCCGGAACATCGACGGAAAGAATACTTCCACTCCTCCACCCACTGCACGTAATTCATTATAGAATCTGGGTGGTGTTTTCTTCGAGCCGACTTCATCATACAAGAGCCGGACTTTTACTCCCTCTTTTGCCTTTTGGATTAACAGATCACGCAAGTTAGTCCCAAGTGAATCAGACTGGATAATATAATACTGGATATTGATCTCTTTAGTTGCAGAGCTAATATCCTTAAACAATGCAGCAAACTTTTTATGTCCGTCATCAAAGATTTCAATGTGATTATCTTTGGAGAGCAATGCATGAGATGATTTCAAATTCATATGAATTAATTCAGTATGATCTTTTAATAACGGATTACTTTCTAGCCTAGCCAAGTTTTCTGGCAATAATTGTTTGTCTACTTCCGTTTTTTCAGCCTTTCTTTCTGCAACTGAAAGATTATAGAAGTTTTTCTGTTTTAAACTACGTCCAAAGAACAGATAAATAAAGAAACCGACAATAGGAAGGAACACTAGAACCATAATCCACGCCCACGTATTTCCTACATCTCTTCTTTCGATAAATAAAACCCATGCCAATAGCAGGATATTGAGAATTGTGACGATAGATAAGAGCAGTGTAAGGATATTACCAAATTCCATACCGAGCAACATCCCTTGAAGTTCTATCATTTTTTTCCGCTCCATTTCATTAGAAAGTAGTCTTTAATATAGCATATAGCATGAATTTTCGCTGTTATTTCTGTGATTTTATTAAGGTGAGAATTCAGCATACAGCATACACACTTTCAAAATGGAAGACGGTAAATAGTAAAGATGTATTCGCCTTTTTATACATAGCACTAGAGGGATGTAGTATTTTAATCAAGTAATACTCATTCTTACTTTTTATTTCGCGTATATATTCCCCGAGAAATAATAAGACAATAACTAATAATCTTCGGTAGTAACAATTTGGCACAGGTATGAGTAGATAAACCCAGTCATTCTTTAAAGCTGATCTGACTCCTGCATTTCTATGCAGAATCCTCTGTTCCACTGAAAAACTCTTCTTTCAATCGCTTCCCATATGCTTGTCCACTTTCGCCTCGTTGCCTAGGAAACTCTTGCATCACGATAGGTAATACTCTTTCCCATAGAACATTCATCACATAGACATCTCGATCAAAATGATAGTCCAGTTCATTTAACGTTAATTGTAGCGATTTAGCGTACTTTCTTTTTTCTGCATCCCAAATCGTCGAGACATTCTCTTTAATATATGCATCTATTTCATCTTCTGTTACCGTAATCCCATAAGCTTCTTCCGCAATATCTAAGGCTTCTTGATAATGATCGGTTTGTTTCTCCGCGATTCCTCTTAGAAATGGAGAAGAGTGTTCCTGTTCAGTTAGATTATTTTTCACACGTAAACGGAACTCTGTCTTATTCGTTGAGAACGATTGGCCTAGCTTGTTATTATGAATGCCGGATTGAATAGATGCCAGCTCGCCTGCTATTTCAGGCATATCTTTTAATACTTTTTCCACGGATTGATTCATCTGGGCATAGTCTATTCCTATCGTTTCAATCTTTTGTTGTTCCGAACTTGCTGTTTGTTTAATTAACAACGTCCCAGCAATCAAGACAGTAAAACAAATTGTAATGAGGTGAAACCGATTGCGAGCAGTCATAGTCATTCGCTCCTTCATCTGTTAAGTCGCTCAAGTATGTCATAGGCAGATTGAAATATTTGTTGAAACAACTGATTATTGTTAAAAACTTTTCTTTGTTATTCGACAATAAAAAACCCAAGACCCCGGAGTGAACCGGAATCTTGGGTAACTATTCATTGACGTGTAGCAGGTGTTTTTTCAATCATAAAGGTTACAACTACGAATAAAGCAAAGCTAACTAATAGCACGGTACCACCTACGATATAGAATATAAGCGCGAATACTTCATTGATATTGAAGGGTTGCATGAACTGCAACCACATACCCGCTGTTAAACCAATCGCACCGATGATCCCTGTCCAGCCTTGCAATGTTAATAGCTTTCTAGCGCGGACTCGGTAAATTTTGTAGAACACACCCCATGAAAACACTGATAACCAACCTACAAGTAAAATATGCGCGTGAATCGGACGAAATGCATACGAACCTGCCCCCGCCATATGGGAACCGAGTACCGTTCCAATTAAACCAAAAATCGCTGCAATGCGAATCAATCGTAAACTCCACTTTTCTTGCATGTTATATTTCCTCCTGTCATCTTTCTACTACATGTATCATAACACTCCAAGATGAACGGAAGATGAACAGCCTGTTACAATTTAGGCAAATACACAATGAATGTCGTACCTTTACCTAGCTCACTGACGACTTCTACTCGACCGTCGTGAAGACGTACCACTTGTTCAACAATAGATAATCCGAGGCCCGTCCCTTCTACTTCACGTGTTCTTGAGTCATCTGCACGATAAAAACGGTCGAATATACGATTCTTTGTTTCAAATGACATACCGATTCCTGTATCTTCAATAGAGAAACAGACTTCATTTGCCTGCTCAGTCAGTCGGATATCAATCGTTTCTCCGTCCGGGGAATATTTCAATGCATTCGACAATAAATTCTCCCACACTTTTTCAAGAAATGCAGGGTCTCCCTCATATGTAACTTCATCAATTTCAAGCATGATAGACATCTCTTTTTCTTGCAATAACCATTGAAATTTTAGAACTGTTTCCTTCACTTGCTGATCAACACGGAATGCTTTTTTCTGCAGTGGAGAGATTAGTTGATCTAGTGACGTCAGCAATAATAGCTGCTTCGTCAACGTCGAGAGTCGTTCTGTTTCCGATTGAATGATTCCTGCATAACGTATGCGCTCATTAGCGGGTAGCTCTTCATCCGATAACAAGTCTGCATAGCCTTTAATATTCAATAACGGTGACTGGAAATCATGCGACACATCACTAACAAATACCTTTCGAATCTGATCGTTCTCACTTAAACGATCAATCATCTGCTGAAAACTTTTTGCAAGTTGCCCAATCTCATCGCGTCGATCAATTGACAGCTCACTCGTGAACTGCTCCTCGCCTACCTTCTTCGTCGCTTTCGTCAACACGACAATCGGTGCAATCAGCTTGCGCGCAACGACAAGCATGGCGAGAATACTGATAATCGCCATGACAATGACCATGCCACCAAGCAAATAGTGAATTTCCGTGAAGAGCATTTTAATATCTGGACGTAAAAATAGTGCATACGTCTTTCCATCGTATATAAATGGTACACCTATTGTATTAGCTGACTCATTGGAGAAATAACCCGTCACGAATGTCTCTGCCTTTAGATCTCGCATGCCATGATAGACTTCACCACTATAGACTTTCTCGATCGCTTCATCCTCAAGGTTATCATCCCGAAACGCTTCGCCATATACGGTTGCGTCTCCTGCAGGCGATTTGACGAGCAACTTATAACCCGTGCTAGCAAGCATATTGAAGTATGTAGGTAAGTCCATCCCGTCATTCGCTTCAATGAACAACGCAATTTGCTCAGCAACTTGAACATTCTTCGCATCGTTTTCACCTTTCAAGTACCGGTGATAATATGTATTGACGGAGAGAAACGCCACTATTGCACTCGCTAGCATAATTCCTACCGTTAACACGAGAAACTTCCCATACAGCGACTTCATTCTGAAACCTCAAGCTTATAACCAACACCACGTATCGTGACAATTTTCACCTGGTTCGTAAGCTTCTCGAGCTTATCGCGTAAACGTTTGATATGTACACTCAACGTCTGCTCATCCCCTTCATAATCAAAGCCCCATACACGCTCTACTAGCACTTCTCGTGTAAATACCTGACTTTGACGAGAAGCCAACACCGATAACAATTCAAACTCCTTTAATGGAAGCAGTAATGACTTCTTACCAAGCACTACTTCATAACTCTGTCGATTGATAACTATTGGACCGACCTGAATCACTCGGTCTATCGCTTTATCATAACGCCGTAAAATAGCATGAATCCGGAACAATAATTCTTTCGGCTCAAATGGCTTCACCAGATAATCATCTGACCCTGCCAAAAAGCCACGCTCCTTATCTTCCATCTCACCTTTAGCCGTCAGCAACAAAACTGGTATTTCCGTATCCTCACGAAGCCTCTTCGTCAGCGTATAGCCATCCATACCTGGCATCATTACATCTACGATGGCTAAATCAGGCCACTCCCTATCGACTACCTCAAGCGCCTCTAGCCCATTCATTGCCTTCACAACGGTATAGCCTGCTTGTCTCAAATGAATACTAACCAACTCTAAAATATGTATATCATCATCTACTACTAAGATCTTCATTTAGTTCTCCCCTTCCTTTTCCACTCTGCATTCAATAACCCAGAAAGAATAATAATGACTGCTGTTAGATAAAACCATAACACAAGCATGATAATCCCTGCTAATTGTCCATACAGCCTAGAATAATCAACCCGTGATACATACTCACCGAATAATAATGAAACGAACTGCCAGCCAAAGGCCGAAAGCAAAGCCCCCGGCAACGCTTCCTTCCATTTCATCTTTCCAGTTGGCATGAGTTGATAAAATAATAAGAAGAACAAAAATAAAAAGAACGTACCAAGTCCCCATTTTATATTGGGCCAAATATACAACCAGCCTTCCCAGGCATCTAGTACATCATAATACGCAATGACGGTATGCATAAGTTTTTCAATTAATGGTAAAAATAGAGACATCGGTACAATCAGCATAAAAAGAATGGTTACACCAAGATTACGAATTATACTAATCCATAGTGGCTGTTGGTGAAGCCTACGGTTCGCCATGTCTAATGAACGTGCAAATGATTGTACCGCAACCGATGTCGTCCACAATGCAGCTAATACACTTAGTGCAAGCAGATTTCCGTGACTTTTATAGAGTACGGACTGAACACTTTGCTCAATCAGCTGAAAAGATTCGTCTGGCACAAATGGACGTAGCAACGCTAAAATACTAGCCTCCTGCACAGGTAGAAATTGCACAATCGACAGCACTACAAGTAAAAAGGGTAACACGGAAAGCAACAAGTAATAAGCGTTCTGCGCAGCCTGATCAAAAAAGCGTTCTTTAAAGAAGCGTTTGATTATCATCATGATCATAGAATCCCCTCCTCTACTATCGTACGTGTCTTACTATCAATATACCCCAACAAACCCTAGACTATTAGGTTAAATGAAATTTTCTAGATAAATTTAATGGTTTCTTAGGTGTTGGAGTGGGAGTGGTGAATGATTGGTTTGGGATATGGAGCGTTTGAGCAGTGTGGTAGAGCACCTGCACGGGGCAATTGAGCGATAGGCGGGTGCTCTATTTATTGAGCGGTTAAGTAGAGCGATAGTGCTAGCATGACTTATTGAGCAAATCTATCAACACCTATGATTTCTTCTATCCTACATTCAATCAATTACTATAATAAAGCACAAAAAAGCCACTCCCCAAAGGGAATGGCTTCGCGTGCCTAGCAACGTCCTACTCTCACAGGGGGAAACCCCCAACTACCATCGGCGCTGAAGAGCTTAAC
>NZ_PDYX01000090.1:0-433 GCF_002743265.1 Sporosarcina sp. P29
GGAGACGAATGGTATCGTTTTGCCGTGGCGGGCGTAGACAGCGGTGAACTTCGGGCGACCGGGGGGATTCGCCTCATCACCGACGGCGATTTAACCCTGCTTGAGACGGCCGACCTGATCGTTGTGCCCGGCTGGCGAGGACTGGATTCACCGGTTCCGCCCGCGCTCTGCGCGGCATTACGTAAGGCCAATGCGCGGGGATGCCAGCTTTTGTCGATCTGTTCTGGCGTGTTTGTTCTTGCCGCTGCCGGGCTGCTGGATGGGCGTAAAGCCACAACGCACTGGCGCTATATTGAGGCGCTTAAGGCCCGGTACCCGGCCATCGAGGTGGTTGAAGATGTACTTTATCAGGACGACGGCGACATTCTCACCTCGGCGGGCAGCGCGGCAGGTATCGATTTATGCCTGCACGTAGTCCGGCGGGATTATGGGA
>NZ_PDYX01000091.1:0-432 GCF_002743265.1 Sporosarcina sp. P29
CACCGATTTCTCCCATATGATCTTCAGTTAATTTCGGTTTGAAATGAATGTGGATCCGATTCATGAACCCTTGCTCTGTTTGCTCATGACGGAAGCTGAGTGTTTGCGTGTAACTAATATCGTTTTCCCATACAGCACGAAGGATACTCGCGATTTCTTCACATTCGCTATCTACATCTTGAATGAAAGTGCGAACGAGTAATGTGAGCGTACAGCCCGGCTCTGCATTTTCAACTTCCAGTATTTCATTCGCCAACTCCTTAAGTGATGAATTCAGCGTAAGATCCACGATGACTGACGGATAGCCAACTTTTGCAAAACGAATTGTAAATTCCCTTGCCATAACCGCTAAATCCAATTGATCTTTACGATTTAAGATATGGACTGCTTGTTCCAAGTTATCCAAATCATACACATGGTTCTCAAATGCAA
>NZ_PDYX01000092.1:0-432 GCF_002743265.1 Sporosarcina sp. P29
GATAAATCTTAAAAAAATAATAATTGGTAATACATTCATGTAGGGATATGGTAACCTAGTCTTGAACTAACTAATTATTCGGGGGGTAAATTTATTGAAAAAGACTTCAAAAGCTTCACACAAATTATTTAGAGCTGCTTTAGCAACAACAGTAGCAACTGGGGCATTCGTTGCGGCTGTTCCAGCAGAAACAAATGCAGCAATTAGCTTCAAAGATGTAACGAATCCGGCAGTGCACTACTATAAGCCAGTTTTAGAATTGGCAGAACGTGGTGTAGTGAAAGGGTACGATGATGGTACATACCGTCCAAATGCTTCTGTAACACGTGCACAATCCGCAAAGATTCTAGCACACGTACTAGACTTGGACACAGTAAATGTAAAAGATCCTGGATTTAAGGATGTAAAAAAAGGTACGCCGTATTATGGTCC
>NZ_PDYX01000093.1:0-431 GCF_002743265.1 Sporosarcina sp. P29
GCTAGCGCAGCCTGGGTACATTTTCCGCCCGCCATGGTGATCGCGCCACTACGGGAACAGGCGCGCGCTTCAAACCAGGTGGCAAGGGCATCGCCTATCCCGGCGGCCAGCAGACGCGGCGGAGCGCCAGCCACCACCCGGGTGTCGACAATCACCATGTTCGGGTTATGCGGCAGCATCAGGTAGCGATCGAATTCACCGCTGTCGGTATAAATGACGGAAAGGGCGCTGCACGGGGCGTCGGTGGAGGCGATAGTCGGGGCGATGGCAACGGGCACGTCCATAAAATGCGCCAGCGCTTTGGCGGTATCCAACGTTTTCCCGCCGCCGATACCGAGCACCGCCATACAGTCGGCGCCGTCGGCCCGTTTTTTCAGGCGATCGATCTCGTTTTGCGAACATTCGCCACCGAAGGGCGCGATTTCAGCATG
>NZ_PDYX01000094.1:0-430 GCF_002743265.1 Sporosarcina sp. P29
CGATCAGTTTGCTCAGCGTATGGCTGTCGTCAAACAGACCGCCTTTAGACGCGCCCACATCGGAGTCTGCCAGCATATCCGCCAGCCCGGCAGGCAGGCCAACGCCCTTCAGCGCAGCGGCAAAATCCGCCTCGCTCATGTTCTGATACGTCACGTTTTTGCCGCTCTGTTTGCTGAGTTCGGCTGCCAGTTCACTCAGCGTCCAGGCGTGGTCGCCGGCCAGCTCGTATACGTTGCCTGCATGGCCGTCCCCGGAGATGACTCTTGCCGCGGCAGCCGCGTAATCCGCACGGGTGGCAGAGGCGATTTTGCCTTCACCGGCCGCGCCAATAAATACGCCGTGCTCCAGCGCGGGCGGTGCGCTCGCCAGATAGTTTTCGGTGTACCAGCCGTTACGCAGCAGGGCGTAAGGGATGCCGGACTCCGCCAG
>NZ_PDYX01000095.1:0-429 GCF_002743265.1 Sporosarcina sp. P29
GCATGCATGAGGGCCAGAGCGGCCGCAACATGTGGATGGACTGCGTGGTGACCGGTATCGAAGCCCGTAAGCTGATCCTGCAGAACTGCCAGTATCTTCGCCCATTCGTGCCGGAACTGGTTGATGGCCGTCCGTGGGAAAGCTGGGACACCGCTGAGATTGCCACGGACCTGCGCTTCTTCCACTTCGTGCCCGGTGAACACTGGCACGCCTTCGAAGGCTATGCCGAACATCAGTATTTTATCGATCCGTGCAAACTGCTGCTGACCACGCCGGGTATTAACGCCCGGACCGGTGAGTACGAGGATTTCGGCGTCCCCGCCACTATTCTCGCCAACTTCCTGCGTGAAAACGGCATCGTGCCGGAAAAATGCGATCTCAACTCCCTCCTGTTCTTGCTCACGCCTGCCGAGGATATGGGCAAACTGC
>NZ_PDYX01000096.1:0-428 GCF_002743265.1 Sporosarcina sp. P29
ATTGAATCAGCAAAGTGAGTATTGGATGAATCACTGGCAACATCCGCAATATCGCAGGATTTCAATGGAGCAGGCAAATGAAATTGCATTACAAAGAGTACCGGGTGAAGTGGTGAAGTCAGAACTGGAATTTGATGACGGTATGTTGATCTATGAAGTGGATATTCGCACAGCAGAAGGACATAAGTATGAAGTCAAAATAGATGCCGTGACCGGTGAGGTATTGAAGGTAAAATTAGATTGATTAGAAACAAGGAATGAAGCTCGATTACTTTTCCAATACTATTATTCTGTGTATGATAAAAGTAAGAACTATACACAGAAAGCAGGGAATTAGTATGTACACACCTATTGATTACTCGAATAATCTACAAGAGAAGTACGCGCAACTAGCAATACAGGTGGATGCACTCTTATCAGGAGAGCCA
>NZ_PDYX01000097.1:0-424 GCF_002743265.1 Sporosarcina sp. P29
ATTTCGGTTTCGAAACATCCATCGTCAATGTACGTTCGGGCACATCCACCTCTTTTGATTCGGACGGGAATTGGCGTTCAATCACCTCTGGTTTATCGAACGATTTCTTTGCTTGATCTTTTTTAACAAACGCCATCATTTCTTCCGGCTTCACTGCTCCCACGATAAACAGTAACATGTTGGATGGATGATAGAATGTCTCATAACATGTATATAAATGTTCAGCTGTAATGTCCTGAATAGACACTACAGTCCCGGCAATATCGATTTTTACCGGATGGTTTTCATAGAGGTTTTCAATTGTGCCAAAATATAATCGCCAGTCGGGCTGGTCATCATACATGGTAATTTCCTGGGCAATGATACCTTTTTCCTTATCGACAGTTTGCTTCGTGAAATATGGTTGTTGAACGAAGTCGAGTAA
>NZ_PDYX01000098.1:0-423 GCF_002743265.1 Sporosarcina sp. P29
ATTTCAGAAGATGAGCTTCTTCAAACAACGAAAGAGATTCGCTTGGCAAACTTGAAGAAACAACAAGACGCCGGAGTTGATTTGATTGCTGTAGGCGACTTCACATTGTATGACCGCGTACTGGATACGTCAGCCATGTTCGGAATCATTCCGTCACGCTATAACTGGAAAGGCGGACAAGTTTCCACTTCCACATACTTTTCGATGGCACGCGGTAATGATGAGGCAGTTGCCTCTGAAATGACAAAGTGGTTCAATACAAACTATCACTATATCGTGCCCGAGTACGAAGGTCAGCGTTTTCAATTAACGGAAAACAAGCCTCTAACTGCTTATCGTGAAGCCAAGAGCGAACTAGGTATTAAAGGTAAACCTGTACTACTCGGTCCCTATACATTACTGAAGTTATCTAAAGGTTACGAA
>NZ_PDYX01000099.1:0-422 GCF_002743265.1 Sporosarcina sp. P29
GGAGGCATTATGGATGGAAGAGGTGTCTTAGCAGCTCTTACACTCGGAGCACAAGCGGTTCAAATGGGGACTGCTTTTGTAACGGCAGTTGAAAGCGGAGCGAAAACACAACATATCGATGCTATTCTCACAAGCACGGAAGATCAAACTGTCATCACATCGGTATTTAGTGGTAAACCAGCAAGGGGCATTCAAAATGACTTTATCCGTGAAATAAAACCTTACGAAGAAGATTTACCGGATTATCCTATAATGAACACATTGACAGCAGGAATTCGAAGTGAAGCGGCCAAGCAAAATCGTCCCCAATGGATCCATCTTTGGAGCGGACAGTCACCTCGCTTAAGTGCGAGACGAAATGCCGCAGCTTTGCTGTCGCGAATCGTTTTACAAGTTGAAACTATCATACGTGACAGACGATT